>JBFHKI010000102.1:0-6825 GCA_041595415.1 Pseudomonadales bacterium
GATCGTCCGAAATCTCCACAGCCAGGGCTGAAGTCATGCCCAGCGATGTGAACAGGATAGAAATGCCTAGCAAGGAGTATTTATGCATCGAGAAAGGAGCTGAATTCATTAAACACCTGATATGGAAAGAATTTTTATATTCGGATGAAGTAAAGCCGAAAAGTAAAGGCGGATTGTGCAGTCAGGATAAAAAAAAACAACCGTCCCCGGGTAAAACGACACAAAAAATCCACAACCGCTTTGGCCATAAAACGCCCGTAAAGCCGAATTTGTCCCGCTTTTGGAACCCTATTCCCCGGCTAAGTTCCGTAAAACGTAGTGCAAAATGCCACCATGGAGGAAGTAATCAAATTCGTTAGGGGTATCGATGCGCACCTGAACTTCGAAGCTTTTTTCGCCTCTCTCGCCCTGGGCTATAACCTGCAGGTTTTTCTGCCCAGATTGCGGTGCCGGAATATCAAACATTTCGGTTCCATCCAATCCCAGCGACTCAACCGAGTCGCCCTCCTTGAATTGCAGGGGCAGAACTCCCATGCCGATCAGATTGGAGCGGTGTATACGCTCAAAACTGCGGGCAATAACCGCGCGCACGCCCAGCAGGGCCGTACCCTTGGCTGCCCAGTCACGGGACGAACCGGTGCCATACTCCAGACCGGCCAATACCACGAGAGGCGTTGAGCTTTCGGCATATTGCATCGCTGCCTGATAAACACTGGTTTGTTTGCCATCCGGCAGATAGGTTGTCCAGCCACCCTCAGTACCCGGGGCTAGTTGGTTACGCAAGCGCACATTGGCAAAGGTGCCACGCATCATGACTTCGTGATTGCCGCGCCGCGAGCCGTAGGAGTTGAAATCGGCTTTCTCGACCCCCTGCGCCAGCAGGTATTCTCCGGCCGGGCTGTCCACCGAGATGGAGCCTGCCGGGGAAATATGATCCGTAGTAATGGAATCCCCCAGTTTTAAAAGACAACGCGCCGACTCTATTGCCTGCAGAGGCTCCGGCTCGGCGGAAATTCCTTCAAAGAATGGCGGTTTGCGCACATAGGTAGATTCCGGCCAGTCGTAGAGCTGACCACCGGAAATGGGTAAGTCTTGCCAGGCCTTGTCACCGCTGTAGACATCGGCGTATTTGTCCTTGAACAGCGAAGCGGCCAAATATTTATGCGCCATCTGGTTTATCTCTTCCGAGCTCGGCCAGATATCGCGCAGATACACCGGGTTTCCCTCGCCATCCTCCCCAAGCGCCTCGTTTTGCATGTCCACCAACATATTTCCAGCCAGGGCATAAGCCACTACCAAAGGCGGCGAGGCCAGATAATTACTGCGCACCTCGGCGTGAATACGGCCCTCAAAATTGCGGTTGCCCGACAGCACCGACGCGACCGTCATATCACGCGAACGCACAGCGGCGGAAATGGGTTCCGGCAATGGCCCCGAGTTACCAATACAGCTGGTGCAACCGTAACCCACCAGATAAAAACCCATAGCTTCCAGATCTTGCATCAACCCAGAATCCTGCAGGTATTGAGTAACCACCTTGGAGCCCGGCGCCAGGCTGGTCTTGACCCAGGGTTTAACCTGTAACCCTTTCTCCCGCGCCTTACGGGCCAACAGTCCGGCGGCGATCATAACGCTGGGGTTGGAGGTATTGGTACAGCTGGTTATTGCGGCAATAACTACCGCGCCGTCGTTAAGTTGAAATGTCTGCCCCTTGTAACTGACCTCGGCGGACACCTCCTTGTCTGCCGCTGCGCCCATTGCGGCACCCTCGGCATCCATCTGTTTTGCGTCAATTCGATCCTTTTTGCTTTTCTCGTAGCTCTCCAGCAAATCGGCATAATGATGGGATACATCCTTCAGCGCGACCCGGTCCTGTGGACGTTTTGGCCCGGCCAGGCTGGGCACCACATCAGCCATATCCAGCTCCAGCGTGGAGCTGTACTCGGCGTCGGGCTGGCCCTCTTCACGCCACAACCCCATGGTCCGGCTGTAGCTCTCCACCAGTTCAATCTGGTCTTCACTGCGACCGGTCAACCTCAGGTAATTCAGAGTTTCTTCATCGATAGGAAAAATGGCGCAGGTCGCTCCATATTCCGGTGACATATTGCCTATGGTGGCGCGATCAGCCAGGGTCATATTGCCCAGGCCCGGACCGAAGAACTCAACAAACTTTGACACCACCCCGTGTTCACGCAGCATCTGGGTAACCGTTAAAACCAGATCGGTCGCGGTGGCCCCTTCTGGTAACTGACCGGTGAGTTTAAAACCCACCACCTGGGGAATCAGCATGCTCACCGGCTGGCCCAGCATAGCTGCTTCGGCCTCAATACCGCCGACACCCCAACCCAGCACACCCAGGCCATTGACCATGGTGGTGTGGGAATCGGTGCCGACCAGCGTATCGGGGTAGGCAAAAAGTTGCCCCCCCAGATCCTTGGTATAAATAGCCTGGGCCAGATATTCCAGATTCACCTGATGGCAAATACCGGTGCCAGGGGGCACCACTTTAAAATTTTCAAAGGCCTGCTGCCCCCAGCGCAAAAACTGATAGCGTTCGCGGTTGCGCTGGATCTCCAGCTCGGTGTTTTCACGCAGGGCGTCCTTTTCACCAAAAAAATCCACCATCACCGAGTGGTCGATCACCAGATCCACAGCAGAAAGCGGATTGATCTTGTCCGGCGAGCCACCCAGATCCTGCATGGCATCGCGCATAACCGCCAGATCCACCACGGCGGGAACACCGGTAAAGTCCTGCAACAACACCCGCGCTGGCACAAAGGCGATTTCCTGACTGGGTTCGGCCTGAGGATCCCAACCGGCCAACGCTTCAATATCGGCTTTTTGCACGAAGTCCCGGTCGGCATGACGCAGCAGGTTTTCCAGCAAAATTTTCAGGGAATACGGAAGACGAGCCAGATCGTACTTTTCTGACACAGCAGAAAAATCGTAGTAGTTATAGCTTTTATCGGCAACGCGGAGCTGTTTGACAGACTGATAGATTGACATATCGACCTCCATTGAGAACTTCGAACAAGCCCTGTCAGACTAGCAAAAAAACCGGCTGGCTGTTGGATTGTTAAAATGTGCTGAGCCCAGTAACCCCAAATCCGCTTGGCAAAGCGTTGGCTAGTCGCCAACCTCTGGCTATGGCAGTTTATTGTCCTTGCCAACCCCCATACCTGCGGTCATACAGATACGCATGGCTTCTTCCACGCTGATATCCAGAGCTTCGAGCCGTTCGCGTTCGACATAAATGGTATAACCGCTGATCTGGTAGCTCATGGGCAGGTAGACCCCTACCCGGTCGGCGTCTTCACCCTTGAAGAGTTTCTGGGCGGTTTCTTCTGCGGTGACCAGGCCGATAAGCTTGGATCCGTCCGGCATACTTACTGCAACAACCTTGCGATTGTCGTTGCCGCCAGGACTGGAAACAAAACTGACAAAATCCTTGATGCCGTTGTACAGGCTTTTGACCAGCGGAATGCGGTCGATAAGTTTTTCAGTCCACTCAAGGAAGTAGCGAATCAAAAAAGTCTGTACCAGCAAGCCGGCAACAAACAACACCACCAGCGCCAGCAAGATACCCAATCCCGGAAAGTAAAAATCGGCCGGGTTTATCGATAGATAGAGGGATTTCATCAGCCCTTCGGCTTTACTGAAAAACCAGTAAAGCAGATAGACACAAAGCGCCAAAGGCAGAATAGCCCCCAGGCCTTGCAGCATGGTGGTGATCAGGCGTTTCATTTAGCCCTGCAGCTCACGGTACTCTTTTTCCATCTTTTTCAGACCCTTTTTGGAGACGCCTCCCAGGCATTCCAACGCGTGGCGCACTCTTGCGCGGGTTAAATCCGGACCGAGAATCGCCATGGTATCAAACAGCGGTGGACACACTTTGGAACCACTCATGGCAACAAAGATCGGCTGCAGGAAATCACGCAATTTGATATCCATAGAGGTAGCCAGTGTATTAAGCACTTCGTACAGTGCGTCACGCTTCCAGCTCACCTGGTTGTCCAGCGTCCAGGAGGCAAATTGCAGGATTTTCAGCTGGGTTTCACGGTCCAGCTTTAATTCATCAAAGGTCGCTTCGTCCAGAAGAGGCAAAGCGTTAAAAAACAAGGCGGTCAGGGGTGCAACGTCTGCCAGGGTCTCAACCCTTTCGTGGATCAGCGGCACAATGGCTTTTACCTTTTCCGGCGGGAAGGCCCAGTTGGCGTAGCGCGCAACAAACTCGGGGCCGGACAGGTTTTCACGAATCCACATGCCGTTTAACCAGCGCAGTTTTTCCTGATCAAAGACCGGGCCGCCCAGTGACAGTTTGTCGATATCAAAGTGTTCAATCATTTGCCGCAGGGAGAACTTTTCAGCTTCGTCCGGCATAGACCAGCCCATGCGACCCAAATAGTTCAACAGGGCTTCGGGCAAAAAACCGGCATCGCGGTAGAAATTGATGCTGGTGGGGTTTTTGCGTTTGCTGAGCTTGGATTTGTCCGGATTACGCAGTAAGGGCATATGACAGAGTTCCGGCATTTCCCAGCCGAAGTAATCGTAGAGCAACTGGTGTTTGGGCGCTGAGTTGATCCATTCTTCACCGCGAATCACATGGGTGATTTGCATCAGGTGGTCGTCCACCACATTGGCCAGATGATAGGTCGGCATCCCGTCGGCCTTGAGCAGAATCTGGGCGTCTACATTAGCCCAATCCATTTCGATTGCGCCGCGCAGACGGTCCTGAATAATACAGACGCCCTCTTCCGGTACCAGCATACGCACTACGGGTTTTTGACCCGCGGCCTTGCGCTTGGCAACTTCCGCATCGGACAGCTTCAGGTCGGAGGCTTTAAAAGCTTTTTGAATTCCCTGTTCGCGACGCTCAGCCCGCAACTGGTCTAATTCCTCGGAAGTACGGTAGCAATAAAAGGCTTTGCCCTCATCGATAAGCTGGTGGGCGTATTTGGCGTAGATATCTGCTCGCTCACTTTGGCGATAAGGTCCGAAGGGGCCTCCAACATCGGGGCCTTCATCCCAATCCAGACCCAGCCATTTGAGGCTGGAGAGAATGGTAGCTTCGGATTCGCTGGTACTGCGTGTCTGGTCGGTATCTTCAATACGCAGGATAAATTTGCCGCCCAGTTTGCGGGCAAAACACAGATTAAATAAGGCAATGTAGGCGGTTCCTACGTGGGGATCGCCGGTGGGCGACGGGGCAACACGAACTCGAATCATTTGCAGGCTTTTTGAATTGGTTTTGAGGAGCCGCGATTATGCCACAGGCCCGCCCTGCATGAAGGCAGGATTATTGTTCTAAAAATCGTTCGAGGCGCTGTTTGAGTCTGGAGTTCTCGGCGCGCAGATCATCCAGCTCACACAATATATCAATAGCCAGAGCGATACCTGGCCAGTCGATATCCAAGTCATATTTCAGGCGAGAGGCTCTTTTGATCAGAGGCAGTGCTTCTACGGAGAAGCACCAGGGCTGCTGCGGACTCTCTGGCTGCACAATACCGTGTTCAACAATCTGCACCAGGGTTTCAGTCGAGATGCCTACGGCGTCGCAGACTTCATTCAGCTCAATACTGACTTCTACCGAATTTTTCATAGCATTAACTCCACTCCGCACGCGGATCAAAGTCGGATTTTGTGGCGATTTCTGACCAGAGCGCTTTTTGATCTTCACTATCCGCCGTCGGCATCACCACCTTGAGCAAGGCAAACAAATCGCCACGACTTTTATCTCTTCGCGCCAAGCCCTTGCCCTTTATACGCAGGCGCTGTCCAGTCTGACTATTGGCTGGAATTTTCAGGGATATCTTGCCCTCCAAAGTCGGGATCTCGACCTTGGCCCCCAAGGCCGCCTCCCAGGGGGCGATTGGCAGGGTGAGGATCAGATTGTGGGCCTCAACATCAAAAAGCGGATGTGGCACCAAGCGTATCAACAGATAGAGATCCCCGGCCGCACCGCCATCACGACCAGGCCCACCCTGACCCTTCAGACGGATACGCTCACCTTCAATTACACCGGCGGGAATGGTGACTTCAAGTGTTTTGGGTTTGGTCTGGGGCCGCCCCTGAGCGTCGAGGAATTGCAGGTTGTACGACAGGGATTTTTTGGTGGGCGTCAGACTGTCTTCAAGAAATATCGGCATTTCCATTTCGACGTCCTGGCCTCTCGTAGCAAAGGACTCAGACTGCCGCCCCTCGAACCCGAACCCGGAAGTCCCCTGCCCGAATACGGTACGGAAAAAATCGGAATAGTCGCCTTCAAAACCCTCGGCGGACTGAAAACCGGATGCCCTGCCGGAGTAACCCTGCTGCCCGGGATCAAATTTGGCACGCCCACCGTATTCGCGAAGCTCATCGTATTCGGCGCGTTTTTCGGGATCTTTCAGAACTTCATAGGCTTCGGCAACTTCGCGAAACTTTTCTTCGGCGTCGGCCTGTTTGCTGACATCGGGGTGATATTTGCGTGCAAGCCTTCGATAGGCCAGCTTGATCGCCTTGAGATCGGCTTTGGTATCAACACCCAGAATTTGGTAGTAATCCTTAAATTCCATCAACGGTACCAGAGTGCAAAATGCAGAAGCGTATTGGAGCATAAAACACACCGCCAGAGCTTGAGGGAAATCAATACAGCCAGACCATCTCGATACTTATTCATCTGCAAAACGAATCGTCTCTTTACTTCTCAAATAAGCGGGGCTTCTATTTGAAATGATATGTTGTATCATATCTCAAATAGGTTTTAACTACATGGAGATGGAAAGGATGTCGATATCACCTGCCTTTAATAATTTCAGCACCCCTGAATTCCGTTATACCGCCAAA
>JBFHKI010000103.1:0-6778 GCA_041595415.1 Pseudomonadales bacterium
AACAGTCGAATCCATTCGCAAAAGCTACGGCCGCCGCGAAGTGATCAAGGATGTTTCTCTGGAAGTTGAATCCGGCCAGGTTGTTGGATTACTTGGCCCTAATGGCGCAGGTAAAACGACCTGTTTCTATATGATCGCCGGACTGGTTCCTGCAGATGGTGGACGCATTTTGCTCAACGAGGACAATCTTGCCGGGCTTAGCATGCATGAACGTGCACGACGAGGTATCGGCTACCTTCCACAGGAGGCATCGGTATTTCGCAAATTGTCTGTGCGGGAAAATATTCTCAGTGTTATGCAGCTACAAAAAGGTTTATCCAAATCCGAGTATCAGGAAAAAACCCAATCACTTCTGGAAGAGTTCCATATCACGCATATCGCCGATAGTCCCGGGGCAGCCCTTTCCGGAGGTGAAAGACGCCGGGTTGAAATAGCCCGAGCGCTGGCGGCAGAACCGCAGTTTATTCTGCTGGACGAACCCTTTGCCGGCGTCGATCCTGTCTCGGTGGGCGACATCAAAAAAATTATTGAACACCTCTGTCAACGAGGTATTGGCGTGCTGATAACAGATCACAATGTCCGGGAAACTCTCTCGCTCTGTGACTGCGCTTACATCGTCGGCGAAGGAGTTATTCTTGCCGCCGGAGATTCCGATGTGGTTATGCAAAATGCCAAAGTTCGCGAGGTTTATCTGGGCGAAGATTTCCGATTGTGAAATATTGCTCAGCTTTGTTTCGCCACTTGGCGTTGCTTAGCCACAGCGGCATGGATAAACTCAAGCTTCAAAGATAATACCGAGTGGGAATGAAGCAGTCTCTCCAAATTGGATTAGGTCAGAATTTACGCATGACGCCTCAGTTGCAGCAGGCAATACGCCTGTTGCAGCTTTCCTCTATTGATTTACAGCAGGAAATTCAGGAGAACCTCTATTCCAACCCACTGCTGGAAGTTGACGAAAGTCCTGAAACACTCGAAAAAACCGACGAGGTAGGCGACGTCGACGTCGAGCCTCCCAAGGTTGAGATGGAGCAAAAAAGTGACGAGTTTGATTACTCGGCACGCGAAGGGCTACAGCAAAGTCAATACTCCGGATCTGATTTCAGTGAACGTGAGGACGCCGCTGAAGAATCTCTCCGAGATCATCTGGAATGGCAACTTAATCTGACCCCCATGTCTGCCCTGGATCGTGAAATTGCCCACACAATCATCGATGCGATAGACAACAGTGGAATGCTGACCTCCAGCATTGAAGATCTGATGCAATCAGTGCATTCAGAAGAAGAACTCGAAGAAGAAGATTTTCTCTCGGTACTTCACCGGGTACAAAGGTTTGACCCTCCCGGAATAGGCGCCCGAAACCTGAAGGAATGCCTTCTGGTGCAGTTAAGCTTGCTACCGGAAACTGGCGCTGTAGAAACCGCTATCGACTTGGTAGAACGCCACCTGGAAGCCCTAACCAATCTCAGCCTGGAGGGCATTGCCAAGCGCATCAAGCGCCCGGTCGAAGAGATCGAGGAAGCTTACCTGCTGATCCGCTCACTTAATCCCAAACCAGGCTACAGCTTCAGCTCGGAAAAATCCGACTATATCGTCCCGGACCTGAGCTTGATCAAGAAAGATGGTGTCTGGCGTGTAATTCTTAACACAAGTTCAGTTCCAAAACTTAAACTGAACGAAGCCTATGCCGACATGGTCAAAGTTACGGATCAGCAGCAAACCAAGGAGTACCTGAAAACCAACCTGCAAGAGGCAAAATGGTTTTTACGCAGTTTGGAAAGCAGGAATGACACCTTGTTACGCGTTGGCCAGGCGATAGTTGAGTACCAGATGCGTTTTTTTGATGAAGGCGAAGAGGCAATGAAGCCATTGATTTTAAAAGATTTGGCCGAAAAACTTGATCTACATGAAAGCACTATCTCTCGAGCAACAAGCCAGAAATACATGGCCAGCCCGAGGGGCGTCTTTGAACTGAAATATTTCTTTTCCAGCCAACTGGCAACGGCCAACGGTGGTGAATGTTCTTCTACCGCCATTCGAGCCTTGATAGCCAAGCTGGTCAAAGCAGAAAACCCCAGCAAACCCCTCAGCGATTCGGCACTGACCTCCCTGCTTGAAAAAGAGGGGATCGTGGTCGCCCGTCGAACAATCGCCAAATACCGGGAAATGCTGGGCATTCCACCTTCCAGCCAGCGCAAGCGTTTAATTAATGCCTGAGCTGGCACTTTCCCGAGGCCATCACATGCCTCAATTTTATACTTCGAGGAGCGTCGATATGCAGTTGACAATTAGTGGACACCACCTAGATCTCACAGAAGCTTTAAATGACTATGTAACCAACAAGTTAACCAAGATTGGCAAACATCACGACCGGATTACCAATACCCATGTCATTCTCAGTGTCGACAAACTGACCCAAAAAGCCGAAGCAACCATGCATGTTTCCGGAGCCGACCTTTATGCCGAAGCGGCATCAGAAGATATGTATGCCGCGATTGACGATCTGGCTGGCAAACTGGACCGACAGCTGATCAAACACAAAGAAAAACATCGCAACCACTAAAACATGCCAAAACTCACCTCGAAAAGTCATTTGTTCTTTTCGGGGTGAGCGCAACTAATAAAAAAAGCAAAAAATCCGAATGTTGCCCTCAGGGCAGTTTCAATACGAACAATAGACCGCTAGAATTAACTTTGGTCGGCTGCCCTTCGATAGCGCAGCCAGGTAGCCCTCTTCAAAGTCCCGATCTATGCAACTGGCCTCATTTGTCCACCCCGATCTTATTATCTGCAAACTGCCCGCCAGCAGTAAGAAACGTCTGTTTGAAACAGTTTCAGAGCTTGTCTCGGAAAAATGCCCCAAGCTTTCATCCAATGAAATCTTTGATGGGTTATTTGCCCGAGAACGTCTTGGAGCAACCAGCCTGGGAGACGGTGTCGCCGTCCCCCACTGCCGCATCTCTGATAAACAGGCCAGTTGTTGCGCATTAGTCACTCTCGAAAAACCGATAAATTATGACTCTCCCGACAATCAACCTGTTGATATTTTGGTGTTTTTAATTGTTTCGGGAGAAGCCTGTCAGGACCACTTGGACAGACTGGCCGCAATTGCTAAATCCTTTTCTGACCCGCAATATAGAAGCGCTATAAAAGCCGCAGCCACACAGCAGCAGTTAAAAGACCTTATTTTTAAGGATAACTAACCGACCACCTTGCAAAGTATGGGGTAGACACAAATGCAGCTACTCATCGTCAGCGGCCGATCCGGCTCAGGGAAAAGCTCCGCGCTCAACGCCCTTGAGGATGCCGGCTTTTGCTGCATGGACAATTTTCCGGTCAGTTTCCTCCCCGGCCTTTTTGAAAAAACAGCGGGCAAGGCTGTCAAACAAAAGTTTGCTGTAAGTGTCGACGTCCGTGCCAGCGAAGAAGAAATTGCACTTCTGCCGGAAACCCTTAGAAAGCTGAACGCCCAAGGCGTTGATACAGAAGTCTTGTTTCTCGATGCCGATACCCCAACATTAATCCGCCGCTTTAGTGAAACCCGGCGCAAACACCCTCTCACCAACTCAGCCACCGATCTACAAGCGGCTCTTTTAAAGGAATCCGAGATACTGGCACCCCTTATGAACATCGCCGATGCCACCATCAACACCAGCTCTCTGGCACCCGGAATGCTCGCTGAAGCACTCGGCAAACGCTTTCTCTTTGACAAAGGTGATGAACTGCTTGTCGTGGTGGAATCCTTCGGATTTAAAAAGGGTGTGCCGATTGATGCCGACTTCATTTTTGACGTACGTTGCCTGCCCAATCCTTATTGGCAGCCACATTTACGTGAATATAGTGGTTTGGATACCGAGGTGAGTGAATATCTGGAAAATCAACCTGAAGTAAACCGAATGGTCGACTCCATTTCATCCTTCCTGTCCGAGTGGATTGACAGTTTTAAACAGGGCGCGCGCAGTTACCTGACCATAGGGATAGGCTGCACCGGTGGTAAACACCGCTCTGTTTATCTGGCCAATCAAGTCAAACAACGGCTGGATAAGTTACACTCTCAGGTTATTGTCCGACACAGGGACCTAGACCTTTGATATGTAAAAAAATTATGTTGGTAAACAAGCTGGGGTTACACGCCCGGGCTTCGGCCAAATTGGCACAACAGGCAAGCCAATTTAGCGCCAATGTCAAAATAGGATTAAGTGAAGACTCACTGGTGGATTGCAAAAGCATTATGGCCTTGATGATGCTGGCCGCAGGGGTCGGCACCGAAATGTTTTTACATATTGATGGTGATGACGAACACCACGCCATGCAAGCTATATGCGGGCTAATCGATGATAAATTCGGCGAAGGTGAATAACAAAAATACATTTCCAAAAAAAACCCCGGCTTTGCCGGGGTTTTTTTTGGATTTAATAAGCCAGGAGTATTAAAGAGTCCCGTCCAGAACCCAACCGTCCCACCAGGCTTCTGTCGCAGCTGGATCAACTGCACCCATGTAACCCAGGCCATCGGTATCAATGAAATCCAGATCTGCGGTTAAATCATCAAACAGAGCTGCTGGATATGCACCGGCGTCTTCATAACCTGACAAATCGGTATCGGCAAGCAAGACAGCTACCGCATTTCCTGAAGCGTACTGCGCATCCAGATCTGCCGTAGTTGAATTGACCGAAGCTGTTGACATGGTTGAAGCACCACCATCGGTTACCGCAAAGGTTGTACAGTCTGCAATAACGTTGTCATACACCAGAGAGTTGTTCTGATTGGCAATAGCACCAGCACCGTTGATCGACAAACAATTGTCGGCAAAAGTCACTCCATCACCAGTCATCACCGAGTTGATCACAAAGCCGCCTGAAGAAGACTTCATTACATGCAGATCGGTTTTGCTACCCGCACCAACAAATGTGGCGTTTAGAACAAAGGGGGCCGAATCAAATTCAGTAGAACCTTCGGTATCCGCTTCAATACCATTACCGGCAGAATCATCGGATTGCTTAACCAAAACATACTGTAAAGTACCCTGAAAACCTTCATCCCAATCAACTGAGTCGTCCAGCGCGCCAGTGATAACCAGATGGCTGGCATTTACCGTACCGCCGTAGAATTCAACACCATCATCAGCATTGGCATTGATTTGAATGTGATCAACAGTAGTGCCCGAACCAACGCTCATCATCGACAAACCGTTGATTTCATTACCGGGCGCAAATTCAAAACCACCTTCAGTGATAACAACGTACTGGATAATCCCGCTGTCATCGTCTTCAGTAAAACCACCGGCATAACCGGATTCACCTTCGGAATCCACATTACAGTGTGTATCTTCAACGCCACCGGTAAAACACTCGTTGTGGTAACCGAAGCCGTGAATAACCAGACCGCCCCATTCACCTGAGCCGACCAGATCATCGTCGTCAGAACTGAATACAATCGGGTTATCCGAGGTGCCTCGAGCAAAAAGTCGGGATCCGCGAGTAATTACCAGATTGGCAAAAGTTCCGGTAGAGCCCTGAATCTGGGTACCTTCCTGAATGGAAAGATCGACATTCAGCAAGGCTTCGCCATCAACCAAATCAGTTGTGAAGTCGTAATCGCCGTTACCGTTACCAACAGTGACGCGACCTTCCATCAACCAGATAATATCATTGGTGAGGTTGCGGTCTTCCAGAATAGAGGTTGGCAGGGCGCAGACATCCGTGCCATCTACCTGCGCTTTTGGCGTTGTCCAACTTGGGCAGGTTTCAGATACACCAGAGCTACCCGAAGTGTCACCGGTAACACTTGCGTCGATTGTGATTTCAACGTTGTCACCTTCAGAACCGCCACACCCATAAAGAGTCAGGGTGGACGCAACGAGTGCTCCAAGAGCAGTAAGTTTTGTCAGTTTCATCATTTCTCCTAGCATTTAACTATTTAATTTCTTTATGGGTTTTGGGTGTTCAAAAATTCCATTCGAGACCGGCTTCAAAACCGACCCCTTTGGAGTATTCACGGAAAGGCTCACCGAACTGGGTAAACTTCACATTGGCATCGAGAATATTGGTGACCTTTGCAGACAGACTCAGACGGTCATTAACTTCTTGCGAATAGGTCAAATTCAGTTCTGGCATGGGTTCTTCAATAATGTCTGGTTTGCCAGACACTCCCACGTCACGAATACTCTTGCCGTTCTGGTTGAAAAGCAGAGTCAGTTCCTGACCGTTGTTCAGATCATCAAAACCGACAATCAGGTTGAAGGTGTATTCAGGCTGCCCCTGTAACTGCCGGTCTGTGGAAGTACCATCTTCCACGGAAGATTCGATAAAGCTGGCGTTCAAAGCGACAAAAAACGATCGGGTGTAAGCATCATTCAGGGCGAACTCACGGTATCCATCAAACTCGATCCCGTAAATTTCTGCTTTGTCGGTGTTCTGGTAAGTACGGGAGTTGCCCGCAGTACCGGATGCTGAAAGCTCTACTCGCTCAATCGCATCGGTGATTTCCTCATAAAATGCGGCAATGCTTAATTTATCCGAACCTTCGCCATAAGATTCCCAGCGCAGGTCAAAATTACTGATGCTGGATATTTCCAGATCCGGGTTACCTCGTACGCGGATGTCAGAAAAATCCGTATCGTAAAAAACTGCGTTGGACACTTCTTTAAAGTCTGGGCGCGACACGGTCTCCGACCAGGCAAAACGTAACTGCTGATCGAGGCTGTAGTACCAGTTAACACCAAAAGAAGGCAGCGTTACGTCTTCATCGAGAACAGACTGCACGGGCAATTCGGTGAGCA
>JBFHKI010000104.1:0-6760 GCA_041595415.1 Pseudomonadales bacterium
GAAGGCACTATCCGCCGTATGTGGGCCAAAGAAATGGGCATAAAATTTGTCCATATTGATCCACACTGGAATCACTCAGCAGCCTTTTATGGCGGTAAGTGGATTGCACCGAAGGTCGGCACCGACCCTGCCCTCGCCCAGGCGCTTTGTCATGTCTGGATCGATGAGGGTTTGTACGACAAGGATTTTGTTGAAAATCGTACAACCGGTTTTGACGAATGGTCTGATCATATTATGGGAGTTACCGACGGAGTCGCCAAAACTCCGGAGTGGGCTGAGAAGGAAACCGGCGTTCCAGCCCGTGAAATCCGTGCCCTGGCACGCGAATGGGGTAACAAAAAGGTTTACCTGGGCGCCGGTGGATTGGGTGGTGGCTTCGGCGGTGCATGCCGCTCGGCAACCGGTTCCCAATGGGCCCGTATGATGGTTATTCTCATGGCCATGCAAGGCTTGGGTAAACCCGGGGTGAACTTCGGTAACCTGCAGCAAGGTGCACCACTGGATTACACCTTCTGGTTTCCGGGCTATGCTGAAGGCGGTATCTCCGGTGACCTGCAGTTTACTGGGGCGGCGCTGAACACCTATTCGCGTATGCCCCATGTTCTGAGCATGAATACCAGCAAACAGGCAATTCCGCGTATTCACCTGCCTGAAGCTATTCTCAATGGTGAAACCGAGGGCTACTTTACCGACCCGACATCCATCACAGGCCAGTTCCTGAATTTCAAATACCCGGCACCCGGGCATTCCAAAATCCAGATCCTGTACAAGTACGGTGGCGCCTCACTGGGCACCATGAACAACACCAATCGCTGGGTGCAGATGTACCAATCGGAAAATCTGCCCTTTGTGGTGAGCCAGTCGATCTGGATGGAGGGCGAGACCAAATTTGCCGATATTATCCTGCCCGCCTGTACCAATTTCGAACGCCATGATATTGGCGAATGGACAGCAGCTGGCGGTTACGGGCACCAGTTCTATAATCAGGTAAACCACCGTACCGTGACCATGCAGCACAAATGTATCGAGCCTCTGGGCGAGTCGAAATCGGATTATCAGATTTTCTACGAGCTGGCCAAGCGTATGGGGCTGGGACTGTACTTTACTGAGGGGTGCTCGGAAATCGATTGGGTCAAACGTATGTTTGATGCTTCGGATGTGTCTGACAAAATCTCCTGGAAGAAATTCCTCAAAAAAGGCTATTACGTGGTACCACCGGATACTCCGGAAGGCCGGGCTCCAACCGCCTTTAAATGGTTCTACGAGGGTCGTAAAAAAGACGTACCGGAACCTCACCCCCTGCCCGCCGATTACGGCGAAGAGTACCAGAGAGGCCTGCAAACCCAATCCGGAAAAATTGAGTTTGTGCCGACCAGTCTGAAGACCTTCAACGACCCGGATCGTCCTCCGGTGAATAAATATATGCCCAGCTGGGAAGGTCCGCAGACCAAGGAACTGGTGGAAAAATATCCCATACAGTTACTTTCCTCCCACTCGCGCTACAGCTTCCACACCCTGGGTGATGGCAAAGACAGCGTAATTAACGATATACACGAACATCGCACCTGCGTGGATGGCTATTATTATTGGAATGCCAAAATCAATCCGGTTGACGCCGAACCCAGGGGTATCAAGGATGGCGATTTGATGCGTCTCTATAACGATCGAGGCTCTGTTGTAGTGGCCGCAAGGGTTACCGAGCGTGTTCGTCCCGGTATTGTGCAATCTTCGGAATCTTCAGCGGTTTATGACCCTATGGGTAAACCTGGGAAATCGGCAGATCGCGGTGGTTGTATCAACCAGTTGACCAATCACAGGTCACAATCGCGCAAGTCTTCTTCCATGGCGCCCAATGCCTGCCTGTTGCAAGTGGAGTTATGGGATGGCACCCATCCGGAAGAACAATACGACATAAGCGTAAATACTGAGGGTGACAATACCAAACCCAGTACTCTCGCACAGACTGATGAGGTGAACGCATGAGCGCCAAATGGAACATGATAGTTGACGTAGCAAAGTGTAATAACTGCTACAACTGCTTTGTTGGCACCAAGGATGAATATGTCGGTAACGAACACAAAGGATATACCGCGCCACAACCCTTACACGGCCACCAATGGGTGGACATAAAACGCGCTGAAGGTGGTCAGTTTCCTATGGTGGAAACCCAGTTCCGGCCAGTGATGTGCAACCACTGTGATGACGCGCCCTGTATGAAGGTCGCAAAAGACGGCGCCATCAAGAAGCGTGCAGACGGCATCATGATTATCGATCCGGAAAAATCCAAAGGTCAGAAACAAATCGTTGATGCCTGCCCTCATGGTGCAGTGTTCTGGAATGAGGAATTGGAAATCCCCCAAGCTTGGCCCTTTGACGCCCACTTGTTGGACAACGGCTGGGATAAAACCAAACTCGAATCATGCTGTCCTACAGATGTTTTTAAATCCATGAAGGTTACGGATGAACAAATGCTGCGTATTGTTGAGGAAGAGGAACTAACTACCTTGGACAGCGCGGTGGATACCAAGCCTCGTGTTTACTATAAAAATGCCTTTGTCTTTGAGAAAAGCTTTCTCGGCGGTACGGTTATCACCGAAAAAGATGGCATAGAAGACTGCGTTCAGGGGGCTACAGCAATCGCCCGAAAGGACGGCGAGGAAATCGGTCGAACGCAAACAGACGCTTTTGGTGATTTCAAAATCACCGGTTTACCCAAAGGGCTCGGCACAATCAGTCTTGAAGTTGAACACAATGGTGTCAATGAAAGCCGCACTATAGAGATGCACGAAAGTCTCTATATCGGCACAATCTCGGTTTAAAGTAACTACCAGTACAAGTGAGAATAGAGAAATGATCAGTGCAGATTCCTTTGATATAACCAACCCGGCGGTTCTGTTAAGGCTGATCTGCGCCCTTTTCTTTATTCCTCATATGTACTTCAAAGCTTTCGGAAACCCACCTCCGGCAATCAAAACCTTTATCGATGCTGGATATCCCAAGCCATTGCTATTTGTACGCTTTGCTCTGGTAACTGAACTGGTCACCTTTAGCCTGCTCTTCCTTGATATCTATACTCAATACGCCGCCCTGCTCGCCGCTGCCATGCTGACTGTGGCCGCCGTCAGTGTGTTTTTTGCCAATGGTAAAAAGTGGATATGGATATGGCCCAAAGGCGGCAAAGAATATTGCGTTTTTTGGGCTTTGTGCTGCGTGGTAGTCTCCATGATGTATTGGAGCTAATTGGCCCACTCACTACCCGGTTATTCCGAATTAATTCACAACCGGGGGAATGATTGGTTCAAGTTCTAACAAGCCACGCTTGTTGATTAGAACTCCACCCCAAAAACCGATAGCCGGGATTTAGGACGTTATTGTCCATAAGCCTCATCATAGGCATCGTTATATTCTTCCATATCATCACGGGTCTCCCAGTAACTGGGGCCCTGATTATCAATATCTTCCATTCTGTCCAGGCGCCTTTGTAGCTCAATAATTTCCAAGCGGGTTTGTCGGGCTAAATCTGGCATTTGAGGACAAGAATTAACCGCCGCTTCAGCTGCCGGATCAATCTCACTGTAGAGCAAATTGCGGTAATCAGCGTAACTCGACAAACTTTGAGAATCGAATCTGCGCAAGTACTCCTGGTAGCTAATCAAAGCCCGATCACAGGCTACCAACTGAGCACGGCGGGGATCATGGAGGCTGGCATTTGCATTTTCAACGCCACTACGAATCACTGCGGCAATATTTTCCGGGCAGACCTCATACATTTTTTCAGCCATGGGTATCACCCTATCTTCCATGACAGACTCGGCACTACCTTCGGCACCTCTTCTTTGGAAATAGGCGGTACGAAAGCTGCTCATGGCAGAGACAAAACTGGTTTGAATCTTTGCACATTCATCTTCGTTAGGAATTGGTTGAGCCTGAGCCCGGTGCGCCACCTGATTAATCCAGATGAGTAAAAAAAGAGTGGAAACTACCCTGACTTTAGAAACCCTTTTCATAAAAATCCCCCCGATTTTTCTGATTATTACAGATAGCGAAAGCTCTTTAGTTTATATGTTCCCAACCTGCACCCAAAATACCTACCAGTTTATATCCGCTATTCTCTGGCCGGAAAATCGCCGCGGCACCTTCGGGAAAATTCGGACGATCAACTTTGGAAGCCGTCAGCATGGCAATGGGTACAACATGCCCCACAAGCCAGGTGTTCCCCGAGCTGGGTGGTGTAGAAAGATATTCTCGCAATTTGGAGAGGTGCGCACCGTACCCCCCGGAAATATAGTCGTCAGCAATTAACCAGTGATCAACCTCTATCCGTTCAGATCCAAAAGCCAACTCTGCTGTATCACGCGCACGAAAAACCGGACTGGCAGCGATGTGCCCAACAGGTATGTTATGTCGCTGAATTGCTGCTCCTATAGCTTTGGCCTGCACCCTTCCAGCTTCGGATAAGTTTCGTTGTAAAGCTCGATTGTTCAGATCACTGGTCCTGTCCAATGGCTCACCAGTTGTATCTCCATGACGCATAAAAACGACATACCCGCCCTGCTGTAAGTTTGAAATCAGGGCATTCTGATCGCCCATCTGCGCATATATTGCTCCGCTTACTCCAAGTAAAGCTGCTATCAAAACTGCCATACCGGAAACCTTTAGAAACTTCACTATCAAACCTCCCGAAATGTTTTTCTCGCGTCAGTCCAGATCTGATTTTCTGGTCGACATATTCTTGTTAACTATGTCAGTTCCGATCAATATTGCAAAGTTTGCTATACAGCTCTTAACCGAAATTTGACTGGTAATCTAAACAATATAATCGCCGAAAAATGGATTTTTAATCGGACATTGTAAAGTTTGACCGCTAACAGATAGCCAAATCAGAGCCGGCTGTTAGGCTCAACTTTTACTCAGGGCTCGCTGAGCCTTCACTATTGGGACACAGAAATGAAACTCATCAGAAATATGATGCTCGGCTGCCTGGTTATTGCTAGCGCCTCGGAAGCACACCACGGCAGCAATGGTCAGTTTGACTCATCTGTCCGGGTAAACGTAACCGGTACAGTAACCAAACTGAACATGGTCAATCCACACGCATATGTCTATTTTGACGTGCTGGCAGACAATGGTGAAATACAACCCTGGCGCTGTGAATTGCGTTCGGGAAGCATCTTGAAACGCAGTGGCTGGACGGAAGAATTGTTCACCGAAGGCACCGAAATCACTATCGAAGGAGCCCAGGCACGCCGAGAGGAATTTGGTTGCATGTTAACCACTATAACCTTCGCAGATGGCCGAACTTACGCCAGAAACGACACCATCGAAGGTGTTGAGATAGCCAAAGCCCAAGTCGTTCATCACGAACTGGCGGCCGGAATACCCGACCTGAATGGTAACTGGGTGGCCCCTCCCAGAACCCGTGCACCTGCTGCTGGCGGTGCCGGAGCTCCTGGAGGAATGGCGGCCCCCGTTGCAGGTGCTGCCGGAGGTATGGGTGCCCCCCCTGCAGGCGGAGACCGTCCCAGCCCTTATCAGCAAACCGAGGCTGGTATTGCGGCAGTTGGTGAATTCGATCGTGAGATGAATCCCAGATATCACTGTCAGGCAACCAATATCTTTCACGACTGGACCTTTGACCAGCACGTAAACAAGATCGAACAAACAAATGACAAAATCGTTATGACCTACGGTTTTATGGATATCGTCCGTACCATACACTTGGATATGACAGAACACCCGTCAGATATCACACCAAGTCGTGCCGGGCACTCTATTGGCAAGTGGGAAGGCGAAACCCTGATTGTGGACACCATAGGCTTTGAGGAAGGCTGGCTTACGGCTACTTTCGCTGGTATCAAGCATAGCGACCAGCTGCATGTCACTGAAAAGTTTTATCTAAGTGACGACGGCAACAGCTTGATTCAGGAATACGAAGGAGTTGACCCTCTGTATCTCTCCGCACCTTTTTCAGGCCAGGCATCTATCGACAGAACCGATGTCGCCTTTGACCCTTACGCCTGTGAAGACCTGACTGAGGAAAGAGTCCCCGGATTTTGATTCCATTTCAGACGTCATATTTAAAGCCCCCTAATGCGGGGCTTTTTTGGTAAAAAATTACAAATTTACACACTCAGGAGCAGATGCCCCAACAACCTGAATTTGGTCTCCAACCTGGATATTGCCACTTTCCAGAATGGCAGCACGCAATCCGGTGTGGGCCAGGTGTGGAAGTACTTTTGAATTGACTGTTGCCGCCAAATGCGCGCAGGGTTCGCAGTGTTCTATTCCCAGAAATTTGGCCGTACCAATAGTGAACACCCTATCTATCAGGCTTTTGAGTTCAATCCCCCGGGTAACCAGATTACGACGTACATCTCCATAGCCGAGAGACTCACCAACTTTGTTGTTGAAACAGTCAATTTCTTCACTGGCGATAAAGGTTATTTCGCTTTTGCGATTGCCTTGAAGCTTGTCCGAAAAGGTACCCTCCGCATTGAAATAACGATCTCCTACCAAGCCTTTACCAGCTTGTACCTCAACCATAGGTTGTAATTCGGGAGCCATCGCTCTCTGGGCACAGTATATTTCCATGATAATCGCGCTCATAAAAAACTCCTGGGATCGTTATTAGAAATGATATATCCGGACCGGCGACCTGTTTATTCACAGGTAGTCGAAAAAACTTAATCTGTCAGATCGCCAAAACTGGCCTCCGGTAAGGTCTCCCCCATCAGGGCCTGGAAAAGCCGTTCATCGATCA
>JBFHKI010000105.1:0-6709 GCA_041595415.1 Pseudomonadales bacterium
CAGTTCGCACAGCTGGTAGGGGTCGGTAATCACGTTTTTTAGTGCCGACTGCCAGGATTCTTCCTGCCAGCTCAGGTCAGTCTGGGGTATCATGCGCGCTTTTAATCCGGCGAGAAGTGAGTAAATGGCGACCTATTCTACCAACGAATTCCGATCCGGCCTGAAAGTTATGCTGGATGGCGATCCCTGTTCCATTGTTGAAAATGAATTTGTGAAACCCGGCAAAGGACAAGCGTTTAACCGCGTGCGGCTCAAAAACCTGAAAACAGGCAGAACCTGGGAGCGCACCTTTAAATCTGGTGAGTCTATAGAAGCGGCAGATGTAATCGACGTCGAGATGCAATATCTCTACAACGACGGTGAGTTTTGGGCCTTTATGGATCCCGACAGTTTTGAGCAAAAATCCGCCGACGCCAGTGCCGTATCCGATGCAAAACAGTGGCTGAGAGAGCAGGATGTATGCATCGTTACTCTGTGGAATGATGAACCTCTTTCTGTTTTGCCACCGAATCATGTCGAACTGGAAATTGTGGATACTGATCCAGGCTTGCGCGGCGATACCGCTCAGGGTGGCACCAAACCGGCGACATTGAGTACCGGTGCTGTGGTCAAAGTGCCGCTCTTTCTGGAGATTGGTGACGTTATCAAGGTGGATACCCGCAGCGGCGACTACCTGAGCCGAGCCAAGGATTCCTGAGTTTTCTGAACAGGTAAGGAAAGGCTCTGTTTTTGCCAGAGCCTTGCGGACAAACTATCCATAGGACACTTGGTGGCGGGCAATTCGACCAGAGTAAAGCTGATTTCTGCACGTCAGGCGCTGTACCGCGAGATCCGTTCCTATTTTGATCAGCAGGCAGTTCTGGAAGTGGAAGTTCCCTTGCTGGCCCGTGCCGGTACAACTGACCCACAGATTGCCTCTTTCAAGGTAGAGGGCACTTCGGGCAGGGGGTATTTGCAAAGTTCACCGGAGTATTTCCTCAAGCGACTGTTGTGCGATATCCGGCATTCCTGCTTTTCGATCGGTAAAGCTTTTCGTGATGAAGAGCAGGGCGCCAAACATAACCCCGAATTTTCCATGTTGGAGTGGTACCGGATTGATTTTGATCTGGAAGCTCTTATCGAAGAATGCATCGAGTTGATTTGCATTGGACTTGGGCGCCGCGAACTGGTGCGAATTGAAACCTATAAATCGATCTTTCAACATCATTTGGGGATCGACCCTCATCAGGTGCAGCTGGCCGATTTGCAACCCCTGGTTGGTCGGCACACCAGCTATGGCCAAGCCTGTGAATCTGTGCCTGAAGCCTTACAGTTACTGTTATCCCAGTTGATAGAACCGGAGTTTTCCGGCTTGACTGTAATCAGGGACTTTCCGGCTGATCAGGCTGCTCTGGCCCAGATCGCGCCGGACGCGTCTGGGCAACTGGTTGCCCGGCGGTTTGAGATTTATCTGGGTTCTACCGAGCTGGCCAATGGCTATCAGGAGTTGACCGATGCTGAAGAACAGCGTCGAAGATTTCAGGAGGATATCAACGCCCGCAGGTTGGCTGGGCGGGAAATTCCGGAAATGGATCAGGCGCTTTTACTGGCTATGTCCGAGCCGGGCTTACCGGATTGTTGTGGCGTCTCGATCGGGTTAGATCGCCTGCTTATGACCCGAATGGGGCTGGCGCGCATTGAAGACGTACTGCTTTTCTCCTGGGACAAGGTCTGAAGTCAGGGATTAAATTTCTCCGAGGGTGTTCGGGCCACTGCGGCAACCGCTACCCGGTTGGCACCTCCGGCTTTCAGGGTTTTGGCCGCTTCATTGGCCGTGGCGCTGGTGGTAATAATGTCATCCACCAGAAGCAGGTTTTTGCCTTGTATCTGTTCCTGTAATTTGGCGTCAAGGACAAAGCTGTCTCTCTGGTTTTTTTGACGCTGTTTGCGGTTCAGTCCGCGTTGAGATTTTACCCGGCGACTGCGGCGCAAGATTGTGTGACAAGCCGGCAATTCCATGTCATGAGCCAGTGCGTCCACCAGTAGTTCACACTGGTTAAATCCTCGATGCCACCTCCGTGACCAGTGCATCGGCATTGGCAGAATCAGTTCGACTTGTTGTATAAGTTGTTCTTTCAGACATTCGAACAGCAGTTGGCTCAGCAAGGGGCGTGTCAGTAAATTGTGGTCATCTTTCATACTGCGCAACCAGAGATCTACAGGTGAAACGTAGGGACAGGCGATAAGGCATTGATCCAGGGCGGGAGGGTTGGTGAGACATTGCCCGCAGATGGCTACTGATCCAGAGCCTGGAGACCCGCAGGTTAAGCAGGAAGAGTGCAGCCGGGGGATTGCCGCGTAACAGCTGTCACAAATATTGGCGACAGGGAATGGACCCATGAGCTTGCAGGCTAAACATTCGCTGACAAAAGGTCGGAAAACTGACATTGAACTAGGCATGACTTCTTCCATGAAATCGCAATAGGCCTCACAATCTTATCTGAAGTTAAAAACCAAAAGACAGCTATGAAAAAGAAACCCCAACTCAGCGAAGAAGATCAGGCGCGAGTCGATCAATACCTCAGTTCCGGCTTCAACAAAACTGAAAAAAAACCCTATCACCCCTGGATACTGCTGCTTGTCCTGTTTGTGGTTGTCAGTGCCATGGGGCTTTTTGCTCTGTGGCTTACAGACTTTGTAGGTATTGAATAGCTTGATCCCCGAAAGCGACGCTTCGGGTTCCGGAGCCGCCAAAAAAGTATTTCTGCTCAGCCTTGGTCTGTTGACAGCCTACAGGGTTCTTTGTTTGCTGCAGCCGCACCTGGTGCTGTTCTACGATGAGGCCTATTACTACCATTGGTCGCTAAACCCGGATTGGGGGTATTACTCCAAACCTCCGGTAGTTGCCTGGGTTATTGCGCTCTGTACCTGGCTGTTCGGCGACAACTCCTTTGCTGTCAAACTGGGCGCGCCCCTGCTCTATGCTGGTGCAGCCATCTTCGTCTACCAGATAGCCGAGAAACTGGCAGGTGCCAGAGCCGCGTGTCTGTCCGGCTGGGTGTTCCTAAGCTCCATTCTGGTTGGTTATAACAGCCTTTTCATTACTACCGACGCTCCCCTCTTGTTTTTCTGGTCTGCGACCCTGTGGTCCTTTGTTATGTCACAGCAGCAAGGGCAAAAGGTACTGGGCTACTGGATCCTTACCGGACTGTTTTGTGGGCTCGGTATGCTGAGCAAATACACCATGGGTGCTTTGCCTCTGAGTCTGTTTTTGTTCCTCTTGAGTACTGAATCAGGGCGTATTCAGCTGCGAACCCCGGGGCCTTGGGTGGCGGCCGTTCTTGCCGGTGCGATATTTTCAACAAATATCATCTGGAATTTCCAAAACGATTTTGTCGCCTATCGCCATACCTCGGAAATATCCGGTGTCAGCGCTGACTGGTTTCACCCGGAGAAACTGCTGGAGTTTGTGGCCGCCCAGTTTCTGGTGTTTGGTCCGGTGTGGACCTGGTTGCTGATCCGCCGGGCCTGGGGTCAGAAAAAAGGTGCCCTGAGCTCGCCAGCACTGTTGTGGTTTTGTGTCCTACCCTTGCTGACTGTTATCTGCTTGCAGGCCTTGCTCTCTCACGCCTTTGTTAACTGGGCTGGCCCGGTTTACGTAGCTGCCAGCATTCTGGTGGGTATAAGTCTTGCCAGCCGGCAAGACAGGCTCTGGCTCTGGGCAGGCGCGTTTAATCTGCTGCTGCTGAGTTTGTTTAGTCACTGGCCGATAATAACGGATGCTGTCGGGGTAGAGCGGGACAAATCCAATGACCCTTATTTTCGTGTATTGGCCTGGGATCAGGTCGCCGAGGAAATTGCGCCACTGCTGGAGCAGGACAAGGATCTGTTGTTAACCAGTGATTCCCGAAAGCTTCTGGCGGTGCTGGGTTTTTATGCGATGCCGGGTGAATTTCGACTGGCGCGATGGAATACAAATGCAGAGGACATTCGCGATTATTACGACTTGCGAGTAAATCTGAGAGAGTACCAGTCCGATCCGCAACAGGGCTTTTTGTGGGTGAGCGAGGAACAGCCGGATTCCGCTACCTTGTCGGCCTTTGCCAGTCACGAGTATCTGGGCTCAGTGGAAGTACCGCTTTATTACAATCTATCGAGAAAAGTCTTTCTCTACCGTATGCAAGAATTTGTTGGCTATAGCCCTTGATTCTTCCGTGAGCTTGTTAATCTTGCGGTGGCGCAATGCAGCTAGTCCCTGATCGCACACTGCGCTAGGATAGCTCCACTTTATATATGGAAATCAGCGAATGAGGTCTTTTTTCTCCCCGGTTGGTCGTTTCATGCTCCTGACTGCTGCATTTGTAGTTATTGTTGCGGGAATGCGGGTAGCCAGCCCTCTATTGGTTCCTTTTTTGCTGGCGATTTTTTTGTCGGTACTCTGTTCCCCGCCTCTGATATTTTTGCAAAACCGCAAAGTACCTAACGGCATCGCCATTTTGATCATTATGCTGGTTCTGGTGTTGCTGGGGGGTATTTTGGGGACCATATTTACCCGCTCTCTATCGAATTTTGCGGCGGATATTCCCACCTATTCAAATCGGCTTGAAGCTGTAGCCGCCGATTTTTTTGCCTGGTTGGCAGAGCGTGGTTTGGTGATAGGCGAAGACCAATGGCGTGAGTGGTTTCAGATCCAATCCATTTTCCCCTATGCCAGAACCCTGCTGGGCTCTATCGGCAGTTTGGCTACAAATGCATTTCTGATAATTATTACCATGGTATTTATTCTCGCTGAAGAAGCCAGTCTCGAGCAGAAGCTGAAGATCACCATGCGTGACAGTGACAGGAATATCCTGGATATTTTTCGCATAACTCACAGTATCAATCACTACATGGCGATCAAGGCAGCTATAAGCTTGCTTACCGGCATCTGCGCATTTGTGCTCTGTCTTTCCATAGGAGTGGAGTACCCAATGCTGTGGGGTACTCTGGCATTCCTGCTCAACTTTATTCCGACCCTTGGTTCACTTCTGGCGGCAGTACCTCCAGTGCTATTGGCCCTGGTGCAACTCAACACAGGAGCCGCAATCGGTGTGGCACTGGGATATTTAGCGATCAATACTCTTATTGGTAACTTTATGGAGCCGAGAGTAATGGGGCGTGGTTTGGGGTTGTCTCCCTTGGTGGTTCTGGTGTCTTTGGTTTTCTGGGGGTGGGTATTGGGGCCCATCGGTATGTTGCTTTCTGTGCCACTGACCATGATGGTGAAGATCGCATTGGAAGCTTTTCCCGATACACGCTGGATAGGAGCGGTACTTGGGAACTTGGCTAGTCTGGCTGACTATAACAATGACACTAGGCCAGTCGTTTCCTCGACAAAGAAAACGGATGAACAGAGTTAAGGTCAAATAGCCTTACTATAAATTCAAGCAGGAGACTAAGAGTGAAATTAATTACAAAAATATTTGGCGGCTTGGTATTGCTGATAATTGTGGTTTTGGTGGCCGGGGTTTTTTATCTGGATACCATTGTCGAAAAATCGGTAAATCGGTTTGGGCCTGAGATTACCGGAACCCGGGTGCATCTGGATAAGTCATCACTTAAGCCCTGGAATGGCGCAGGCACACTATCGGGTCTGGAAATTGCCAACCCCGCCCAGTTCGGCTCAGAAAATGCTTTTTCCCTCAGTGAAGTTGAGGTGGATGTCGATTTGTCGAGCTTGTCATCCGATGTCATTGTTATCGATCGGGTGGCCATTATCGGGCCACAGGTACTCTATATTAACGATGGTTCGTCTGATAATTTGCGCGCGTTGATGGCGAATATAACCAGTCGTCTGGGCCCGGGTGAGGCATCGACCAGTGAAGACACCGCGGCCAGTAAAAAGATCATTATTGACGAATTTGTCTTTGCCGGCGGTAACGTCAGCGCCAGTCACGCCCTGTTGGGCGACCAAAGGTTGTCTATCAATTTGCCCGACTTGCAACTCAACGGCATAGGTCGGGAGTCTGGTGGTGCGACCCTTAAAGAAGCTGGCCAACAGATATTTGCCTATTTGAATCAGGCAATTCGGGAGCAAATAGGTGGTTCTGATATCTACGGGCAAGCCTTGCAGCAGGCCGAACAGCGTATCAACGCCGAACTGGAAAATCTCGAGCGGCAAGCCGATGAGCAGTTGCAGCAATTACGAGAAAGTGAAGAGGTTCAGGAGTTGGAAGCTATAAAGGAACAGGCTGACGATGTAGAAGATCAGGTCAAGGGTTTGTTCGATGCTTTCAACCGCTAAGACTAGTGATAACTTCGAAGAGAGTACCAGCGCGGCTCTTGCCGAGATTGAACGGGTTCTGTACGGCAAAGAAAAAGCGGTAAAACTTTCTCTGTGCTGTTTGTTGGCACGCGGTCATCTCCTGATAGAAGACTTGCCGGGTCTGGGAAAAACCACTCTGGCCAGTGCAATAGGCAAGGTGACGGGGCTTGAATATCGTCGAGTGCAATTCACCAGTGATATGTTACCGGCAGATCTGACCGGCTTTGCCATGCTTGACCGGGATACGGGTAATTTTGTGTTTCAGCCGGGACCGGTATTTTGCCAATTGCTGCTGGCAGACGAGATCAACCGCTCAAGCCCAAAGACACAAAGTGCACTGCTTGAGGCGATGGAAGAAAGACAGGTGTCCATTGATGGAGTGACACATCCACTGCCAACCCCATTTTTTGTTATTGCGACCCAAAA
>JBFHKI010000106.1:0-6670 GCA_041595415.1 Pseudomonadales bacterium
CACATCAAAGGCAGGGTAATACCATCAGGGAGCAGGTGTTCATCAAAATCTATTCCGGTCAAGGCAATTAGTGCCCATGTCATTCCCAGTGCAGCCAGCCCCTGGATAGTGGCTCCAAATTGCATAATGACCAGCAAACTGAGTAAACCGGAGATCAGTTCAACAAGAGGGTATCGAATGGAAATGGCTTCGCCACAATCTTTACAACGGCCTTTAAGCAACAGGAAACCCAAGATAGGTATATTGTGCCAGGGCCTTATTTTGTTTTTACATTTCGGACAACAGGAGGCCGGCCAAAGCAGAGAGAGTTTGCTTTCTTCTGAAGGTTGCGCTGTTTCGCTATTTGGCTCCAGATAGTTGCGGCAGTCGACAGTCCATTTATGATCCAGAATTTTCGGCAGACGGTATATAACCACGTTGAGAAAGCTGCCGACCACAGCGCCCAGCAAGAGAGATATGCCGAGCAGTAACTCGGTGGGTAGTAATGCGATCTGATTCAATGTAAGAGCCTTAAACGACGGTGCCAAGTGTAAAGATTGGCAGATACATGGCGATAAGCAGGCCACCAACCAGAATAGCCAGCACGCACATGATCAAAGGCTCCAGCAAAGCCGTGAGTTGATCTACCAGATTGTCTACCGATTCTTCGTAGTGGGTAGCCACCTTTTCCAGCATATCGTCCAGCGCACCGGACTCTTCGCCTATGGTGGTCATCTGCAGGGCCAGAGGTGGAAACAGGTTTGAACTGCGCATGGCCGATGCTATGGGAGTACCACTGGTTACCTCATCACGAATTTTATTAATTCCCCGTTCGTAGATCAGATTGCCAGTGGCCTGACTAACAGAATCAAGAGCTTCTACCAAAGGTACCCCAGCGGCAAAGGTGGTAGAAAGTGTACGGGCAAAACGGGCGACAACGCCGTTATAGACAATATCGCCGACAACCGGAATTTTCAGTGAGAGTGCGTCCATCATTTCGACGTATTTAACCGAGCGTAATTTGGCTTCTTTATGAGCAAAGCCAGCGGCGATAATGACTACAAGTATTACCAGCCACCACTTCTGGGTAAATTCGGATATACCCAGAACCCAGAGTGTAAAGGCTGGCAGATCGGCACCAAAACTGCCAAAAACTTCGGCAAAGGTTGGCACCACCTTGATCAGAAGCAGCGCTGTAACCACTATGGCTACCACCAGTACGGCGATGGGATAGGTCAGGGCCTTTTTGATTTTCTTTTTCAGCGTTTCCGCCTTCTCCTTGTATGTGGCAACCCGGTCCAGCAGAGACTCCAGTGCGCCGGCTTGCTCACCTGCTTCAATCAGGCTGCAGTAGAGGTCATCAAACAAGCGAGGGTATTTGCGCAGGGATTGGGCAAAGGGGGTGCCGGAAGCAACATCGTCGGCGATATCACCGATAAGTTTTTTCATACCGGGTTTGTCTGATCCCTCGGCGATCATGCCTAATGCCTGAACCAAAGGGACACCCGATTTGGCCATGGTCGCCATTTGTCGTGTGAAGATAGCAATGTCTTCGGGTTTGGGCGGCTTGGCTTTCCCTCCACCAAAGAGAGGTTGGGGTTTTTTCTTGAAGGAGGTGACCTGTATTCCCTGGCGCCTCAGCTGGGCTTTCAAGATAGAAGGATTATCACCCTTGAGCTCGCCATCTACTTTTTGGCCTTTTTTGTTCCCCTTCCAGAGGTAAATATTTTCTTTTGATTTTGCCATCTTGGTCTCTGGTTAGTCTTTGGTTACCCGGTTGGCTTCTTCCAGGCTGATTAGCCCCATACATACTTTTCTCAAGGCCGAAGCCCGCAAGTCGTTGAAACCTTCCTCGCGGCAGACTTTGGCAATTTCCAGAGAGTTTTTACCCTCCATTATCATGCTGGCAATTGAGGGGGTAATTTTTACCACTTCATATACACCACATCGACCCTTGCTACCGTTGCCCCCACATTGCGGGCAGCCTACCGGTTTGAAAACTTCAATTTCATCTCTGGCAAATCCGACATCCAGTAAACCTTCCTCTTCAAGGATTTTGTCCGGCAGCTCTGCCGGAGCTTTACAGGCGGTACACAATCTTCTCGCCAGTCGTTGGGCAATAATAATGCTGACCGAGGAGGCGATGTTAAAAGCCGGCACACCCATATTAATGAGACGCGTCAGGGTTTCGGGAGCGCTGTTGGTGTGTAGTGTAGATAGAACCAAGTGACCCGTTTGGGCCGCCTTGATCGCAATTTCGGCGGTTTCCAAATCCCGGATCTCGCCGACCATAACGATATCCGGATCCTGACGTAAGAATGAGCGCAGGGCCTCGGCAAAGGTAAGGCCGACATTGGCGCTTACGTGCACCTGATTGATGCCTTCCAGATTAATTTCCACCGGATCCTCCGCGGTCGAAATATTGCGCTCGGGCGTATTGAGGATATTCAGCCCGGTATAAAGGGATACAGTTTTACCTGAACCGGTAGGGCCGGTAATCAATATCATGCCCTGAGGTTGGTGCAGGGCATCCATAAAAATTTTCTTTTGGAATTCTTCGTAACCCAAGGCGTCGATCCCGAGTTGGGCTGATGTCGGGTCAAGAATACGCAGTACAATTTTTTCGCCAAACAGGGTGGGCAAAGTATTTACCCGAAAATCGATGGCTTTGGTTTTTGACAGTTTGAGCTTGATTCGTCCATCCTGAGGAATTCGGCGCTCGGAGATGTCCATTCTGGACATCACTTTGAGACGTGCAGCCAAGCGTCCGGCAAGGTTGGCCGGTGGGCGAATAACTTCCTTGAGCAGGCCGTCAACGCGCATGCGCACCCGGTAACTTTTTTCATAGGGTTCAAAATGAATATCCGAGGCACCGGTTTTGATCGCGTCGAGCAAGATCTTGTTCACAAATTTGACAATGGGAGCTTCGTCGGCGCCACTGACACTGGAGTCATCAGCAGCAGGGTCCTCATCAACTGCCTCGATATCCAGATCGCCTAGTTCGCCTCCATCGTCTCCCAGGGAATCACCGATATCTTCTTCCTGGGCTTTAAAGAAGGTTTCGATGGCGATATCCAGTTTGTCGATTTCAGCAACAACCGATTCGATCGTCAGGCCGGTTTGAAAGCGAATATCCGTGATGGCCTGATGATTGGTCGGGTCGCCCAATGCGATAAAGAGTCGATTGCCCCGCCGGTAAAGAGGCAGAGCTTTGTGTTTTTTAACCAGCTTTTGATCGACGATGTCCGTGGGGCTGAGTTCCAGATTGTGTGCGGAAACGTCATACACAGGGACAGCGTATTCGCTACTGATAGCGGAGGCGAGGGCTTTGGCTTCGAGATGATTTTCGGAGACAAGATGATCAATCAGGCTTTCACCGCTATTTCGGCTTTGCTCGGCGGCAAGTTTCAGCGTATCGGCGTCAATGGCGCCCTCGGTAATGAGCTTTTGCTCCAGTGATTTACTTATGCCAGCCAAAACAACTCCTTTTGAGTCATTAACAAAGGGGTTTGATACGGCGCTAACTTTACTCGCCTTTGTGTACGCCGTAAACGATGGTTAGTGTGTGCAAATTACGACGCAAGTAGCGCAGAATTTGTCAGTGTTGACAAAAATTGTCAGCCATAACGACCGAGTTGGCTGTTGGAGTGAGATGCGGTTCTCAGAAAAGGGCTAAAAAACCGCATTTTCAAGTTGGCACGCAGATTGCTTATACAATGGCGTTAACGTTGTTATTACCTATTAACCCGTAATTTTAAAGGAAAATTAAAATGCAAATACGTAACCAAAAAGGTTTTACCCTTATCGAACTGATGATCGTGGTAGCTATTATCGGTATTCTTGCCGCAGTAGCGCTTCCCCAGTATCAAAACTACACCAAAAAGGCCAAGTTCTCTGAAGTGGTTTCCATGGCTGGTGCTGTTAGAACAGCTGTAGCTGTTTGCTATCAAATAGAAGGTGCTCTCACTAACTGTAATGGTGGGTCAAATAGTATCCCGGCTAATGTGACAACAGGTACCTACGATAATCTGGATACCTTGACGACTGCTGCTGGTGTGATTACAGCTACTGCTGTAGCCGCACTCGACTCAACAACTTTGATTCTGACTCCCACAGCGGGTGACCCACTTACTTGGGCAACAACTGGTACATGTGTTGCTGCAGGTTGGTGTTGAGTATCTAACGGGACGACAGTCGTCCCGAATCTATAAAAAACCCGGCTTAGGCCGGGTTTTTTATTTCTATATATAAATTTCAGGTGACCAGAGTAATACGCATGGACAGGTCTATTGCTTTGACATGTTTGGTCAGAGAGCCGGAAGAGAGGTAATCAACCCCTCTCAGGTCGAGCCGGTCCAGATTATTCAGGTCGATATTCCCGGAAATCTCGATTTCCGCCTTTTCCCCTATCAGGTCGACGGCTTTGCGAAGATCCTCAGCGCCGAAGTTGTCCAGCATAATTCGATCTGCCTCCGCCCTGAGAGCTTCCTGCACTTCTTGCAGGTTTTCTGTTTCTACTTCAAGGGGAAGCTCGGGGTGGTTTTGTCGAGCCTTGGCTACCGCCGAGGTGATGGATCCACAGGCAGCGATATGATTTTCCTTGATCAAAAAAGCATCGTAAAGGCCGATGCGATGGTTGGCGCAGCCGCCGATTCGTACCGCGTATTTCTGTGCCAGACGTAAGCCGGGAATAGTTTTTCGCGTGTCCAGAATCTGGATGTCCAGGCCGCGCACTGCATCGGCATATTGTTTGGAGGCTGTAGCCGTTGCGGACAGGCTTTGCAGAAAATTAAGCGCTGTACGTTCGCCTGTCAGCAGGGTTCGAGCGCTTCCCTTTAGTTCGACGAGGGGCTGATCCGCTTGGACTGAGTCGCCTTCTTGAACTAACCAGGTTATCTCCAGTTCGGGGTCTAACTGCCTGAAGACTTCATCAAACCAGGGTGCACCACAGACAACGCCTGCTTCCCGGGCTATAACGGTCGCCTCGGCAAGGGTGTCCGGGTCGACGAGTTCGGCATTGACATCCCCTTCCCGGATATCTTCCTTGAGGGCAATGGCAACTACATTTGTCAGGTCTTGTAAGTACTGGGTGATATCTGCGGAAAAATGATTTTGTTTAGGCATTCGAATTGTTCTTCGTGCGGCTTATACTGGAGTTCAGTTCGACAATTTCAGAGGCAGAACAAGCATGACATCCGCTAATTTAGGTGAGTCGAGAGATTCCTTCAGCGCTGCCCAAATAGAGCAGGGGCTGAAGCTGTGCAAGGATACGACCCGCGACCATGTTCTGCAAATGATCTCTCAGGGTATTGATATAACTTCGGAAAAACTGGCGGCAAAAGTGGCCGAAGCCAGTGTCGAAGAGGTTGCAGAAATACGCCAGGGTATGCGTGAGCTCGAGGAAAAACGATATCAGGTTGCCGCACGTTATCAGAGCAACTTTGAGATTTGGTTTGATACCGGCAAATCACCTTTGATCGTAGCGTCTGCAACCAGCTCGAGTGAGTTAAGTTTGCTGGATACAGAAGCTCTTGAGCAGCAAATTATTGTTGAAAGAATGGTCGCGGGTGCTGCGACAGAAACCCAGTCACAGCATGCGCACCTGAATCGTAGATACTGCTTTTTAAAAAATGACCGTATCAAACCGCAGGATAGCCCGCTCAGTCCCCATTGCCAGGGCAAACTGCTGATGGATGCCCTGGGGTTGTTTGAACTGAGCCCAGGTGTTTACAACCTTGGGTTGCGGGTTATGGAGCAATACTTTTCTGAAAGTTTGGGTGTGCTTTATTCCAGTCTGAATCAGCAACTGATAGAAAAGGGTTTCTTACCGGAAATAAAACATCATATCTGGCGGACGGCGGATGAGTTGCGGGGTGGCCGTGGGCAGTCGAGCGCCGGCCTCACCGAATCCCAGCGGCGTGTAATGGAAGAGCGCCGTCGGGCGGCCAACCCTGACGATGTTGGCTCCATGTTGCGGGAGTTGCTGGGTGGCAAGGCTGGCAGTGCGCAAAAGAATGAAGAAAAAAGTCTCGGTCAACGCTTTATCGATGAAGGGGATACCTTGTTGGAAATGCTCGATGCGATTGATTCTGGAGATGAAACCGGCAGTCTGCTGGAACAGCTGGATGCCAAAGCCGAAGAAATGTCGGAGAGCAAGCCGACGGGTGCTACTCGCGAAGTGTTGGGATTGGTGGACAAGTTAAGCCGGCAGTTTCAAAAGCCTTTTATGCGAAACCCCAACTCGCCCCAGTCCTTGCTGGTAAAAACAATGGCCCGGTCATTGGGCAAAATGGCGGTTATAGATCCCGGTTTTCTGGCCGACGCTGAACACCCGGTACGTACTGCATTGAAACAATTACGCTCTTTCGCCGAAATTCTGGAAATTAAAGATACCAAAAGCCGCTACAGCTATCTTTTGCAGTTTGAGCAGTTGCTACAAGAATTCGATTTTCTGTCAGGTCAAATGCCGGAGCAACAAAAAATCTATGTAAACCGGGTTGAAGAGATAGTAAAGACAATCAAGTCGTCCATGCAGCAAAACATAGGCCGTATACACCAAAAGTACACTGCATTGGAAAATTACCAAAAGAGACGTACTGCCTTGATTAACTTATTGCGTGAACGATCCGCTGATCAATCGCTATCTGATGAAGCGCAAGCTTTCTTATATGGCGATTGGGTGGACGTGCTG
>JBFHKI010000107.1:0-6666 GCA_041595415.1 Pseudomonadales bacterium
GACACTCGGAACCTGTTTGAGGATCACCGTTGTTTGATGGCTCACATAAAGGCGCGGTGGCAGAGTGGTTATGCAGCGGACTGCAACTCCGTAAACGCCGGTTCGATTCCGACCCGCGCCTCCATTTTTTATCGATCCCCATTTCCGGACCCATCCACCAAACTTTATAGACCCTCCGAGAACCGGCCGGTTCGACAAAAATGCCTGGAGCATTTTTGGACTCCCGAAGGGAGGGCCGCAGGCCGAGCCCCAGGGATGGGGCGAGCATTCCGACCCGCGCCTCCATTTTTCATTCCGTTGCCAATATTTATTTTTACCTGTTGCCCAAACCCGTTGTGGGCTTTAGGCTTGTCCGGCTGATTATTTAGGGGGCTAATTCATGCACAAAAACATCCGTCTGGCGGTGCTTTGCACCTGTTCCGCTCTGCTATGGGCCTGCACCGGAGATTCCGAGCCGCAAAGTGCGGCCATACCAAGTAGTCCGACAGATTTGTCCATCGCTGCAACCCCTGAACCACAGCGTCCCAACTTTTTGCTTATCACCAGCGACGATATGGGGTACACCGACCTCGGTGCTTTTGGCGGTCATGATATTCCTACGCCAAATCTGGATGCGTTGGCCATGGAAGGAGTGCGGCTTACCAACTTTCACGCCAATGTCAGCTGTGCGCCAACCCGCTCAATGTTGATGAGTGGCACCGGCAACCACGAAGCCGGCATGGGCAGTCAGCATGTGCTGCCGGAGTTTGTCGGCAATGTCGGTTACGAAGGGCACCTCAGCAATCGGGTTGCATCATTGCCGGAACGTATGCACGCCGGGGGATACCACACCTATATGGCCGGCAAGTGGCATCTGGGCGACGAAGAGGGCGCAACCCTGCCCAACGACCGCGGTTTTGAGCGCAGTTTTGCCTTGTTACCCGGTGGCTGGGATCACTTTCGGGTAGCGCCAGACGCCGAGCGTCCAGATGTGGGTGAGGTTCCCGCAGAAGGCGCCTATACCGAAGACGGTCGACTGGTGGGTGACTTGCCTGAAGATTTCTATTCCACCACCGCCTATATCGACAAAATGATCGGCTATATCGATTCCAATAGAGACAGTGATCAACCTTTCTTTGCCTGGCTTGCCCCGACGGCGCCTCATTGGCCGCTTCAGGTTTTGCCGGAATGGAAGGATCGTTTTGCCGGCCAATTTGATCAGGGCTACGAAGCGCTCTGCCATGCGCGCCAACAAGCCGCCTTTGAAGCCGGTGTGCTTCCGGACGGTACTGAGCCTGGGGTGTGCCCGGAAATCGCCAAGCCTTGGGCTGACTTGACCGAAGATGAACGGATTCTGAATCGTCGGGTGATGGAGCTGTACGCCGCCATGGTGGCACATCTGGATTCCGAAATTGGCCGACTGCTCAATTATCTGGATGACATTGGCGAGTTGGAAAACACCTACATCATTTACCACAACGACAACGGTCCCCAGGGTGGGGCGATCTTTGATCAGCGGTCAAATCTGGCACGTTTTGACAACTCCCTGGAGAACCTGGGTAACCCGACTTCCTGGGTTAATGTAGGGCAGGGGTGGGCGGATGCTCAGTCGGCTCCCTACCGGGAAGAAAAGGGGTCACCCTTTGAGGGCGGCATTCGTGTTCCCGCCTTTATCCGGCCTCCACAGCCAGTGGACAACGGGCGTATTAGCAACAGTCTTTTAACGGTTATGGATGTCATGCCAACCATTATGGAATTGGCCGGTATTCAAGAATCAAATTACCCGCAACAGGGTCTGTTGCCAATCCGTGGTAAATCCTTTGCTGCCCTGTTGAATAATACCGAGCAAAGGGTACATGCCGAAGATGAGGCTATTGCCCTGGATCACGCCGGACTGAGTTTTATGCGCGAGGGCGACTGGAAGATTCTGCGCAAGGTGGGCAGTGATGAATGGCAACTGTTCAATACCGGGCAAGACCCCAGAGAGCTAAATAATCTGGCGGCGAGCAACCCGGGAAAATTGGCGGATATGGTGGCCAAATATGATGCACATGCTCAAGCCACAGGGATTTTAAGAAGGTAAGTACAGATTTATTCTTAAATGTACGATTGGGGGATAGATGACAAATAACATTTCAGCCAGATTACGGGTAGCGGGACTACTGACCGGGATTTGCAGTCTTGTACTGCTGTCTGCACAACTGCAGGCGCAGTCGACAGACCAGGCAGCCGAACGGCCGAATTTTTTACTCTTTACGACAGACGATATGGGTTACAACGATCTTGGCGCCTTTGGAGGCTTTGATATACCCACACCCAATATAGATACACTAGCCTTGCAGGGTGTGCGTTTGACCAACTTCCACACCGCCCCCAGCTGTGGCCCCACCCGTTCCATGTTGATGAGCGGTACCGGCAACCACGAGGCCGGTATGGGAGCCCAAAGATCGTCACCGGAATTTGAGGGCCATCCCGGTTATGAGGGGTATCTACCCGAGCGAGTGTTGAGTCTGCCGGAGCGTTTGCAGGCGGCGGGTTATCACACCTATATGGCTGGCAAGTGGCATCTGGGTTCCGAGGAGGGTGTCAATCATCCCAATGACCGGGGTTTCGAACGCAGTTTTGCCCTGATGCCCGGTAGCAGTGATCACTATAATCCCACCCATCTCGATGAGTTGCCCTATTCGGAGGACGGCCACCGGGTTGAGTCTTTGCCCGAAGATTTCTATACCACCACGGCCTATGTAGACAAATTGATTAGTTATCTGCAATCCAATGAATCCAGTGACCGGCCTTTCTTTGCCTGGTTTGCCCCTACGGCACCGCACTGGCCCTTGCAGGTAGCTCCGGGTTGGGAAGACAAATTTGCCGGGCAGTATGAAGCCGGTTATGAAGCCCTCTGTCAGGAGAGGCTGCAGGGAATGCAGGCAATGGGTGTTTTGCCGGAAGACTCCGACAGCTCCAGATGTAGCGAAGAAGCCGAGCGTTGGGAGAGCCTGACCGCCGAAGAGAAGCGGTTGAATAGCAGGGCCATGGAGCTCTATGCTGCCATGACCTCCCATCTGGATACCGAGTTTGGCCGTCTGTTGGCCTATCTGGAAGAGTCGGGCCAATTGGAAAATACCTACATCATTTATCACAACGACAACGGCCCGCAGGGCGGTGAGATTATCACTGCTCGCTCAGCTCCTGCGCGGTATAACAACGATATTAACAATATCGGTCAGCGCGACAGCTGGATACATCTTGGTCAAGGTTGGTCCGATGCCCAGTCGGCGCCCTTTCGCCAGGACAAAGGCGCGCAATTTGAAGGGGGCATTCGTGTTCCCGCTTTTATTCGTCCGCCCCAGCCAGATACCGCAAGAGGTGAAATCAGTAACAGCCTGCTGACGGTAATGGATGTGATGCCGACCATCATGGAACTGGCCGGCATAGAGGAGCGCCGCACAAACGCCTCCGGCCAACCGGTATTGCCCATTCGTGGCAAGTCCTTTGCACCCCTGTTGCACAATACCGGTCAGCCGATTCATCAGGATGAATATATCGCCCTGGACTCCGAGGGCGAGAGTATGCTGATCCACAACCAGTGGAAAATCGTGCGCCAGCCGCTTGCCAGCCAATGGACCCTGTTCAATACCCAGGATGATCCCAGCGAAACCCGCGACCTGGCGGCAAGCCATCCTGAAATACTGTCTGATCTGGTTGCCAAGTATGAAGCCCATGCTCAAGAGGTTGGAATTATCAAGCGCGTGCCACGTGCTGCTACCGGTCTGCCCGGAGGAATGGGCGGTATGGGGGCGCCATAAAACCGCTGCGGATTGTGTAATTTTTTGCCGTTAGAATGAGATAAGGTAAAAGCGCTGGACGAGAGCCGCGCCTTTGCCTTATAAAGCGGGCGTGTTGAAAAAACTTCTTATAAAAACGGCTTCGGTTGCGTTCTGTCTGGCCCCCTTTATCGGGGTTCAGGCACAGCTGACCGATCTGGCCTCAGCGGACTATCTGCCTCGTTTTGACCAGCAGGTACAGCGTATTCTTAAGGAGGACAATGAGGTCGTCGGCCTGGCTCTGGCTATTATCGAAGACGGCCAACTGATCTATCAAAAAACCTTCGGTGAAACCGCCATACGCTCCGGTGAAATGGTGACGGATCAAACCCTGTTTCGCATCGGCTCGGTATCCAAGACCTTTACCGGTACCCTGTTGGCTGATCTGGCCGGGGAGGGAATTGTCGACCTGGATGCTCCTATCCCGCCAGAAATTTTCAAGCTAAATGGTGACCGCCAGCCCAGCCTCACCGAGGTGGCCAGCCACCAGACAGGCCTGCCTCCCAATGCCTATGATAATGATCTGGAAGCCCAGGTAGACCTCAACCGCATTATGCAGCGTCTGGCCAATGTAGATTTGATCTGCCCCGTGGGGGAGTGTCACACCTATCAAAACCTCACCTTTGCCGCCCTTGGCAAGGTGATAGAGGAGGCGACCGAGTTACCCTTTGAGAAGGTTATGCAACAGAGAATTTTCGATCCTCTGGGAATGCACACCGCCTCTATCGGCGTTGAGGCTCTGACCCACTCCGACAGTTGGGCTTTACCGCACCGGCTGGATGAAATAAAAAATCGCCACTTTGTACCCGGTGATCCCGCCACTCCCTACGATCAGGTGGCGCCTTCGGCGGGGGTAAACGCTTCGCTACAGGATATGGTGGCCTGGGCCTTTGCCAATCTGGGGCTGAATCCGGTGCTGAGTAGACAAACACTGGCCAGTGCCCACGCCTGGATTACCGACACCCCCACTCAGGATCGAGCCCTGTGGCGTGTGCGTAACCGATTAAAAGATACGGGTTATGGTTTGGGTTGGCGTCACTATCTTTGGGAGGATCGTGACCTTATTACCCACTCTGGCTATATCTCGGGTTATGGCGCGCAGATATTGCTCGACCCCGAGCGTAATTTTGCCTTTATCGGCCTGTGGAATTCCGATGCCCGGTCGCCCTGGTACCTCTGGCCGACCCTGCTGGAATTACAAGAGCACGGCGAGGTGGGTAACTGGCTGGACGATTACGGACTGATCAGCCGTCACCCCTAGCCGGTCTGCCCCGGGAGAACCCCGGAGCGATCTTCAATTTCTAGGGTTCCAACGAAGCGACATAGGCTGATATCGCAATAATATCGGCTTCTGTCAGTCTTTCGACTGTGGGTCTCATCAGAGTGGCAAACATACCGTTGCGGTTACCCTGCTGGAAATCATAGAGCTGTCGACCGATATAGCTCGGCTGTCTGCCAGCTATAGGTGGGGCAATGCCGGTGCCGCGCAGGTCGGCTCCATGACAGGTTAAACATTCAACGCTTGTGTCGCCCCCGGTTTCAACCAGTTCCTTGCCACGTGCCAGACTGCCGACCGGCGCATAGGCCACCATGCCGGAACGCGGGCTGCGCAAATTGTTGGTGGCGTAGGTGTCGATGGGCAACTCTATCAGGCGCTGGCCCAGAGGTTCGGTTTCGTCGCCTTCCAGCTTGGTGAACAATCCGTTGCGCGAGGCTTGAAATCTGGGCACCTCATCTGACTCAATCACGGTAACCCAGGGTTTGAAGGGAATGGAACTGTAGTATTCGGCGACCTCGCGGGCCTCTTCGGGTGTCAGGGCGCGCGCCATGGCTGCCATCTCAAAGCCGTTGGCTTTGTGCGGGTCCGAGGTGATTCGGGCACCGCTGGCCAATTCCGACAATTGGCGCAAGAAATAATCCACGGGCAAACCGGCCACCGGGGCGTTTTGCATCAGCCCCTGACCATTGGGCAGGTGGCAGATGGCGCAGGCACGCATACCGATTTCTTCTTTGCCGTAAGCAACTACGTCAGGCATGGGAGGGTGGTCGCCGGGAAACCAGTCCGCCGGGCTGAAGGGCGCGGTAATTTGCGCCTGAGTAAAGGCCAGATCGCTGCCTTCCAAGGTCATCAGGTTGCCCGTGGTATCGGCGGGCATACCGCCGGGTCGGTCGCAATCTCGCGGTCGGTCGCCGAGACAACGTTGTGACCAATCCTCTGGTGGTTCGGGCGGCACAATATAGCCAAAGGCCCATAGCGGAAAACCTTCACGATGTGATGGCGCCAGTGTCGACTGTGCCAGGCTGAGGGATGACTGAACCACCAACCCTGCAAACAATAATCCCTGAAAAACGCTTTTCACCTAAAATCCCCCCTGTTTGGATGTGAACTGCAGTGGCAATGCTACTACATATAACAATTCAGTAGTGTCGATCCCTATAGTGGCGAATAACTGCCAATCTAAATTGATGAAAGTCCAACTGACGCGTAGAATGCCGCGCTGCGTTTGTATCGCTCTTTTCGGGTTGATCGTCTGATAGAGCGGCCGAAAATCGAACGCAAATCCATCCTGATACACGCCCGGGTGGTGACGATGCGCAGGAAGCGCGAGTGTCGCGAAAGGCAGGACGCCGTAAGCGACGTTTGGTAGACCAGTGCGGAGCACTGCAAGCCGGGGCAACAAAGATATTAATAGAAAATCCATCCTAGAATTACGCCCGGGTGGTGAAATTGGTAGACACAAGGGACTTAAAATCCCTCGGCTTCACGGCCGTACCGGTTCGATTCCGGTCCCGGGCACCATAAACAAAAAAGGCTCCACGAAGTGGGGCCTTTTTTGTTTATCTAGTATCGGTCCGGAAGCGA
>JBFHKI010000108.1:0-6661 GCA_041595415.1 Pseudomonadales bacterium
ACGGGGCTAACCCGGTGCAAACTGGTGGAAGGATAAAGAATCATCGAGCCCGCTGCCAATTTGACCTTGTGTGACCCGTAGGTATCGTCCACCAGAAGCTCTCCACCTTCATACTCATCCGGTTCGGAGAAAAACAAAGTGGCGGAAAGATCGGTGCGAATACGCCCGCCACTGGGGGTATAGCGGATAGCATTATCAACGTGATTCGCAAAGTTTTCGCCGCCTTCGTAACTGTTAAACAGAGGCGGGAAAACCGTGTGTGGTATGGCCGCAGCCACAAAGAGAGCGTTGCTTCCCAGCGCTTGCAAAATCATCTTGCCCACTTTCTGGGCAGCGGGGGAATCTTCCGACAATTGCCGGTTACGCTTTGCCTGGGCGGATTGATGGCCGGCCGTAACCCGCCCATCAATCCATTGCTCTGACAGCAGCAGTTGTTTCGCGTCCCTAACCTGCCCGGCATCGAGCAGGTTGGGTATTTCCAGCAACATACGGCGGCCTAGAAATCGTAGCTGAGACTGAGCATAGCTACCCGGGCTGTGCCCGGAACAAAGTGCCCACCCGCCAGGTAGTCGATATACTCTTCATCTGTCAGGTTCTGGATATTAATCCGGAAGCTGAGGTCGTTGCTGTAGGCATAGTCAGCCGACGCTTCCCAGAGCCAATAATCCGGCGCCGAGCGATTATTGTCTGTGCTGCTGTATCGCTCGTCGACATACTGTGCTCCGAGTCCAAGCCGAACCTTGTTATTCACCTGATAGGTACTCCAAAGATTGAATGTATGCTCAGGTGAGTTGGCCAGAGAGTTACCAATCTCGGTGACATCCTCGCTTTCGGTAATTTCAGTTTCCAGATAGGTATAGCCTGCAAACACACCGATGCTATCGGTGATATTACCGGCCAGTCCCAGTTCCAGCCCCTGTACCAGCTGCTCACCCTCAAGCACCAACAGGTCGTTAGGGTCATCGGGATCCTCAGTTCTGGCGTTGGTTTTTTCGGTGCGAAACAGTGCCGCTGTAGCCAACATGCGTCTATTGAATACTTCCCACTTGGTACCCAGTTCAACCGTGCGGTTTTCCTCAGGGTCCAGATCGGCGATACCGGGAGTACGACTGCTGGTGGAAATCGACAGAGCTTCCGCTGTGGGGTTGAAGGAAGTACCGTAACCCAGGTAGATGCTGCCTTCACGGCTGGGTTTATAAACCAGACTGGCACGGTAACTGAACATACGGTCAGTGCGTTCCAGAGTATCGGAACCGTCGGGGGTATATTCGAGATTGAATTCTTCCCAGCGCACACCACCGTTTAGTTGCCACTTATCGTTCACCTGCACCGAATCAGACAGGTAGAGCGCAAAGGTCTTGGAATCGGCATCGGAATAACCACCGGTACGCTGGTAATTCTCGAGATATTCATCTGTTGGATCGGGATCATACAAATCTGTCGATGGTGAATCGCTACCCGTCAGCTCCTGGGTATAGCGCTTCTCCCCTTCCAGACTGAATTCCATGCCTGTAACAATCTTGTGTTCCCAGTTTTGTCCGGAGTTAATATCCAGACTCAGATAGGTCTGGTTGCTGATAATATCGTCCGTCTGGTCACGGTATTTCTCATCACTGCGACGGATATTTGTACTGTCATCACTTTCAAAACGCGGCGCGGTAATCATGGAGTCCCGCTCAGTAGTCCCCCAGCGGGTGACATTGCTAACCCTGGCGATTTCGTTAATTTTGTTATCCAGCTGAATTGTCGCCATGCTGGTCGATGTCTCTTCAAAATCGCGATCCAACAAACCATACCAGTTGGAATAGTCCACCGGGGGTGCAGAATCTGCATAATCGGCCAGAAGGGTGTTGCTGGAAGGTACCCACGGAATTCCGTAATCCGGCACATTGTCCTGTTTCATATGGAAGAAACTAAAGGTCGCCTGAGTGTCGGAACCCAACCCAAAGGCGATAGAAGGGGCAATACCCCAGCGGTTGTTCTCTACATAGTCACGACCGGCAATATCCTGATCGTGATACAACAGATTCAACCGAACGGCCGCGCCATCAATATTTTCCAGACTCTTATTCGTATCGATCGCAACACGTGTGTATTCGTCGGTGCCCACGCCCAGATCCACAGAGGTACTGTCAGTGAGACTGGGAGACTTACTAACCAGATTGATCGAGCCGCCGGTTGAACCGCGGCCGGAGTAATCGGAGGAAGGCCCCTTGACTACTTCAACTTGTTCCAGGTTAAAGGGATCACGTGTATAACCTCCAAAATCGCGCACGTTGTCGACAAAAATATCGGTACGGGCACTAAAGCCGCGAATCGAAAGCTGGTCTCCCGCCGGTGTACCGCCCTCACCCGCTTGCATACTGATCCCGGATACATTGCGTAACACATCGCGCAAGGTTGTGGCTGAACGCTCTTCAATCAGCTCGCTGGATATCACATTTACTGTCTGGGCTGTATCTAACAGGGAGCGACTGAACTTGAGCGATGACAGCTCTGAGGTTCGTTCACCATAAACGTTCACAGTATCAATATCTTCCTGATTGGTTTGCTCTACTTCCTGTGTGTAACCAACGCTTGCCAGGCTGGCAGTAATGGCCACCGCCAGTGCAGTTTTCCTGAATTCGGTTTTGGAGTTTTGCCGGACAACAATAGCAGCGCCTGGAGCATTTTTCAGCGCGCCCTTCTCGGAGAATGTCATATACAGATACCTTGAGACTAAAAAAAACAATCAGGCGACCTATTTCGCCTTAATGATAATGATTATCATTTCTGTTCTCATTTGATGCAACCCCTGTTTTAAAAAAATGGAACAAATTTGAAAAAAATTGGTCCCGGAGTTCGATTCTGGCAATCCATAAAAAAAGCCCCGCAGTTACGAGGCCTTTTTGGTATAGCTTGAGCTGTTAAAAACTTCAGCCTGGCGGGCTATCGCCACTGTGGACTTTTTTGGCAAACCGGAAAACGATAACCACAAAGACCGGCACAAAGAAGATGGCCAGAGTAGTTGCCGAGAACATGCCACCAAAAACCGCAGTACCAATAGCGTTCTGGCTTCCGGAACCAGCACCATCGGCCAACATCAAGGGCGTTACCCCCAACATAAAGGCCAGAGAAGTCATAAGGATGGGGCGCAAACGCATGCGAATCGCCTGTTTGGCAGCCTCATAAATATCCATAGCTTCTTCTTCCATCAGATGCTTGGCAAATTCGACTATCAGAATGGCATTTTTAGCCGACAAACCTATTGTTGTTAGCAAGCCAACCTGGAAATAGATATCGTTAGCCAAGCCCCGCCCCATGGCAAAAAACAGGGCTCCGATAACTCCCAAAGGGATTACCAACATAACGGAAATAGGTACCAGCCAGCTTTCATATAGTGCCGCCAGACAAAGGAAAACCACCAGAATAGAAAGGGCATAGAGCATAGGCGCCTGGCTGCCGCTTTCCACTTCCTGCAGCGACATACCTGTCCATTCAAAACCGAAACCTGCGGGCAACCGACTAGCCAGTTCTTCCATGGCGTCCATGGCATCACCTGAACTTAATCCGGGCGCTGCTTCACCGAGAATATTTACCGAGGCTACACTGTTGTAGCGCTCCAGTCGGGGTGATGCGAACTCCCAGTTGCCAGTTGCAAAGGCCGAAAAAGGTACCATTTCGCCCTGATCATTGCGCACGTACCAGCGACCAATATCCTCAGGCGACATACGGTAAGGGGCTTCACCCTGGACATAGATTTTTTTAACCCGGCCATTAAGAATAAAGTCATCGGCATAGGACGAAGCCCAAGCTACGGCCAGATTGGAGTTGATATCGCTGATAGACACTCCCAGTGCCGCGGCTTTCTGGAAGTCAATCTCGATATTAAAAACCGGATTGTCCTCCTGTCCGTTGGGGCGCACACCTACCAAACGCGTGTCTTGCGAGGCCATACCCAGAAGCTGGTTGCGAGCATCCATCAAGGCATCGTGCCCGGCGCCGTTGAGATCCTGCAACTGGAAGTTAAACCCGGTGGAGGTGCCCAGCTCAAAGATAGCTGGCGGCACAAAGGCAAAGACCATAGCGTCCTTGATCTGCCAGAGTGCACCCATGGCCCGCCCCGCAATTGCCTGAACGTGTTGGGACGGCTCCTTGCGTTCTTCCCAGTCTTTCAACATGGTAAAGGCCATACCACTGTTTTGGCCGCCGCCACTGAAACTGAAGCCGATAACGGAGAACACATATTCCACGGATTCATCAGACAGCAGATAGTTCTCGATCTGGTCCATAACCTCGATAGATCGTTCTTGGGTAGCGCCGACAGGAAGAATCATCTGGGTAAAGAGAACACCCTGATCTTCGTCCGGCAAGAAGGAACCCGGTAAACGATTAAAACTCAGCACCAGTACAACCAAAATTCCGACATAAACCAGCATTGAGCGAAGAGGTGAGTGCATCATGCGCGATGCACTACGTTGGTAAGAGTTGCTGCCGCGATCAAACAAGCGGTTAAACCAGCCAAAAAAACCGGTCTTGTGGTGTTTGGGTTCACCACCGGGTTTTAACATGGTGGCACAAAGTGCTGGTGTCAGCATCAAGGCAACCACAACTGAAAGCGTCATCGCAGCGACAATAGTCACCGAAAACTGGCGATAGATAACCCCGGTGGAACCGCCAAAAAAGGCCATAGGTACGAAGACCGCCGACAACACCATGGCAATACCGATAAGGGCACCGGTGATTTGCGACATGGACTTGCGCGTCGCCTCCTTGGGTGGCAAACCATCCTCTTCCATCACCCGTTCGACGTTTTCCACCACCACAATAGCGTCATCCACCAACAGGCCAATAGCCAGTACCAGACCAAACATAGTGAGGGTGTTAATGGTAAACCCGGCAACCGCCATCACACCAAAGGTTCCGAGCAATACTACCGGTACGGCAATAGTGGGAATCAGGGTGGCGCGAAAATTTTGCAGAAAGAGATACATCACCAGGAATACCAGGATGATGGCCTCAATCAGGGTTTTTACCACTTCATGAATAGAGAGCTCGACGAAGGGTGTGGTGTCATAGGGATAATGAACAGCTACATCATCAGGGAAGAAGGGCTCCAGTTCATGCAGCCTTTCACGCACCCGCTCGGCAGTATCCAGCGCATTGGCACCTGAAGCCAGAGAGATAGCCATACCCACTGCCGGCTGTTTGTTCAACTGGCTGCGCACCTGATAGCTTTCACTACCCATTTCCACTTTAGCCACGTCGCCCAGCACTACCTGCGAACCGTCCGGGTTTACCCGCAAAAGGATTTGCGAAAACTCTTCCGGAGTTTGCATGGAAGTATGCACAACAATACTGGCATTGAGTTGTTGACCTTCTACCGCCGGTATAGCACCCAACTCACCGGCTGCTATGCGCGCATTCTGGGTACGGATGGCCGCAACCACCTCAACGGGGGTCAGCTTATAACTGGCCAGCTTTTCCGGATGCAACCAGACGCGCATAGCGTATTTGGCACCAAACAGCTGTAACTGTCCGACGCCGTTCAGCCGGCTGATCTGATTCTGTACGTTCGAGCCCACATAATCGGCCAGGTCGTACTGATTCAGGCTGCCTTCCGGCGATACAAAGGCAGCAACCATCATAAAGCTGCGCGAGGATTTGGTAACGCTGACGCCCTGCTCCTGTACCTCAACGGGTAACAGGGTCATGGCCGATTGCAGCTTATTCTGTACCTGTACCTGAGCGAAGTCCGGGTCGGTGCCTGCCTGAAAAGTAACGGTAATCTCGGCGGAGCCATTGGAGCTGCTCGAAGAGGACATGTATTCAATATTGTCGATACCGGTTAGGTTCTCTTCGATAATTTGCACCACGGTATCTTCAACTGTTTGCGCAGAAGCACCGGGGTAAAACGCCGATATAGCTACCGCTGGCGGCGCAACTTCGGGATATTGGGATACCGGTAATTGCAACATAGCCAGAGTGCCACTGAGCATAATGCCCAGAGCCACAACCCAAGCCAGAATTGGCCTGTCCAAAAAGAAATTGACCATCAGATTATTCCTGTATTCCAGCCATTACAGGGCTAACCGGAGCACCGGGCTGGACCTTCTGAATACCTTCGAGCACTATACGATCACCCGCGGCCAGCCCTTCAGTCACCAGCCACTTATCACCTATGGCGCGACCCGTTTTTATGGGACGGGCCTCAATCATATTCTCGGCATTGATCAGATAGACCATGGCGCCACCGGTGCGATCACGCATCAGACTTTGCTGGGGAATCAATAAAGCTTCTGACTGCACAGCCTCGGCTATTTCGGTGTGGACAAACATACCAGGCAAAAGTATTTGATCGGGATTGGGAACCAAAGCACGCATAATCACGCTGCCGGTGGTCTCGCTGACAAGCACCTCGGCAGAGGCTATTCGGCCTTTATGTGGATAATCCATACCGTTTTCGAGACTGATTGTTACTTCTGCGGGCTCCATCACCACAACCTGCCCGGATTGAGCCTGCAAGCGAAGGTCAAGCATTTCCTGTGCCGACTTGGAGACATCCACATAGATGGGGTCAAGCTGCTGTATTAGCGCCAGAGGTGAAGCCTGCTGCGCGGTAACCAGCGCGCCTTCGGTTACCGATGAACGACCAATGCGACCGCTTATGGGCGCCCGCACC
>JBFHKI010000109.1:0-6560 GCA_041595415.1 Pseudomonadales bacterium
GGGTATCCAGGTAGATGGACCCTTGATGGCGAGGGAAGCTGCACATATAAACAAGGGTTTTGTAAAACGTATGTCCACTGGACGACCCTATGTGCGGTTAAAAATGGCAGCCAGTCTGGACGGACGTACGGCCATGCCGGATGGGAACTCATTCTGGATTACGGGGCCTCGTGCCCGTGCCGATGTCCAGCGATTACGTGCCCAGAGCTGTGCGGTGCTCAGTGGATGGCGCTCAGTATCCATGGATAACTCACAGATGACTGTTCGTGCCGAAGAGTTTGATCTGCAGGATGAGGGAATAGGTCAGAGGCAACCCTTGCGGGTACTGCTCGATTCCCGCTTGCAGTTGCAGTCTGACGCAAGATTTTTTCGTGCCGAGTCTCCTATTCTGGTAGCCAATTTATCGCGACAGGGCGTAGGTGAATCTCCTTATATCAGCTATCTGAAAACTGCCGAAGAGGAGGGGCATATCGAGCTGTCGGATCTTTTGGGCCAATTGGCAGATCGGCAAATAAATGAGGTTTTGGTGGAATCGGGTTCGGAGCTGAGCGGTGCCTTTATACGCGCTGGTCTGGTGGATGAGTTGATAATTTATATGGCGCCCAAATTAATGGGGGCAGATGCGCGGGCCATGTTTGAATTGCCCTTGCAAAAAATGGCGGAATCCCTGCCTCTACATATCAAAGAAATACGGCAATTGGGTGGTGATATCCGCATAACCGCCATGCCTGAAATGGAGTAAAAAATGTTTACCGGTATTGTTAGCAAGGTCGGAAAGATTCTGTCCACCGAGAAAATTGGCGGAGATCTGCGTTTGAGTATTGGTACTGGCGGTCTGTCCATGCAAGATGTACAGATTGGCGACAGCATAATGTGTAATGGCATTTGTCTGACGGCTATAGACTTTGATGAAACCCATTTCAGAGCGGATTTGTCCGAAGAAACCTTGCGTGTGACTACGGCCTCGAATTGGCAGGTCGGTACGCGAATCAATCTGGAAAAGTCCCTGACCTTGGCGGATCGCCTCGGCGGACACTTGGTGAGTGGCCATGTTGATGGTATTGGCGAAGTATTAGAGCACCGTTCGAGTGCACGTGCGGAAATTTTTGAATTACAGGCCCCTGCAGAGCTGGCCAGATATATTGCTACCAAGGGATCTATTACGGTTGATGGCACAAGTCTTACTGTAAATTCGGTTGAGGCCAACTGCTTTAGCCTGACCATTATTCCTCATACCCTCGAGAATACTGTTATCGGCGATTACCAGGCGGGAACCAAGGTAAATCTCGAGGTCGATTTGTTGGCTCGTTATCTGGATCGTTTGCGCAGCTTCGATGCCTCGGAGCAGAAAGAGTAAGATTCCCAATATGAAATTTAATACCACTGAAGAGTTGATCGAAGATATTGCCCAGGGTCGTATGGTTGTACTACTGGACGATGAGGATCGCGAAAATGAAGGCGATCTGGTGATGGCGGCGAGCCTGGTGCGACCAGAGGATGTCAACTTTATGGTTCGCAATGCGCGGGGGCTGGTCTGCCTGACCCTCACAGCAGAGCGTTGTAAACAGTTAAACCTGGGGCTGATGGCCAGTGATAACAACGCCGCTTATGGCACTAACTTCACTGTATCAATTGAAGCAGCGGAGGGTGTTACTACGGGTATTTCTGCCCAGGATCGCGCTAAAACGATCCAGACAGCGGTAGCTCCGGGAGCTGCTCCCAGAGATATCGTGCAGCCAGGTCATATCTTTCCCATTATGGCGCAACCCGGCGGAGTGTTGAGCCGGGCTGGGCACACCGAAGCCGGATGTGATCTGGCGCGATTGGCAAAGCTTGAACCGGCAGCGGTGATAGTCGAAATCTTGAACGAAGATGGCACCATGGCCCGGCAGGCAGAGTTGTTACAGTTTGCCAAACAGCACGGCCTGAAAATTGGCACCATTGAAGACCTGATTCATTACCGGTTGCGCAATGAAACCACGGTGGAATGCGTCAAGCAGCGGCAGATACAAACCGAATTTGGTGAATTTGAACTGCGCACATACCACGATACGGCGCGTGACCAGTACCATCACGCCATGATCAAGGGCGATGTGGGTGATGGCCAACCCTGTTTGACGCGGGTGCATTTGCCAACGCCCTTACGAGATCTGTTTGGCATGATTGAACCGGGGTTGGAAGAGGCCGGTCGATGGTCACTGCACGGCGCCATACAAAAGGTTGCCGAGGAAGGACGCGGTGTTGTGGTGATCCTCAGCTCAAACCTCACTACCTCCAAGGTAGTAGAGCGTCAGTTGGAGCGAATTTTTCAGGAAGACGATCAGTCGCCCCCCCCTCCGGCATTGCCGAGAATGCAGATCGGTGTGGGATCTCAAATATTACGCGATCTGGGTGTGCAAAAAATGTTGCTGCTCGGGGCGCCGATAAAATATACCGGCTTGGCCGGTTTTGATCTGGAAGTGGTGGATCACATTGCACCCGATAGCATTTAATCTTTAGAGTTACCTGAGCAATCTATGAAAACCTATGAGGCGGACACCCGTTACAAAGAAAACGAGCCGGGCGAGAGTGGGAAAATAGCTATTCTGACCACGCGCTGGAACAGTTTTATTACCGATAATTTGCAGGCGGGAGCCATCAAGTCGATGCTCAGGAATGGTGTGCCTGAGGAACGCATCGAGGTGTTCCGCGCGCCGGGAGCTTTTGAGCTTCCGGTGGCCGCCCAACGAATTTTGGCCAGCCAGAAATATTCCGGCCTGATTGCCTTGGCCTGCGTTATTCGAGGTGGTACACCCCATTTTGAATATGTTTCAGGTGGGTGTATGGATGGGTTGATGCGTGTGCAACTGGACAGCGGTATTCCCATAGGTTTTGGTGTGTTGACAGTGGACACTACTGAACAGGCTATAGAACGATCCGCTGATGATGCCAATAACAAGGGTGCTGAGGCGGCCCTTGCTGTGCTGGAGATGCTCAATCTGTTGGATGATTTTCCCAATGAGTAGTCCTTTGAATAAAAGACGCAAAGCCAGAGAGATTATGGTTCAGGCACTATATCAGTGGGGTATGGCGGGCCAGAATATTGCTTCAATCGAAGCGCAGTTCTATGCCGAAAATGAGCCGGAAAAAATCGATCAGGAATATTTTTGCGAGGCCTTACGGACCATTACAAAATCCGTTGACGAAATTGACGAGCTCATCCGTCCACATGTGGATCGTGATATAGACGAATTGGATCCCGTTTCCATGGCTCTGCTACGACTGGGGGTTTTTGAATTCAAATATCGCCTCGACGTGCCCTTTAAAGTAGTGATTAACGAGGGGGTAAATCTGGCCAAACGTTTTGGTCCGACGGACAGTGATAAATATATCAATGGTGTTCTGGACAAGATTGCCCCGGTTCTGAGGGAGACAGAAGTCAAGGCGATGCGCACCAGCCCCTATGCAAAAAAAACGGCGGGAAAGGCGGTAAAAATCACCGAGAAAAAGCCCCGTAAAAGGGCTGATCGCAAACAGGATGACTGATTCACGTATCGCGACCGAGTATTGGACTTGAACGAATTTCAGATCATTAAGAAATACTTTTGCGATTGGTCGGACGCTGGAGTCCAGCCGTTGCTGGGTATTGGAGATGACGCCGCACTTGTCGAGGTCGACCCCTCCTGTGACCTGGTGGTGGCAGCCGATACCTTGGTAGCTGGAAGACATTTCCCCATGGGGGCCGACCCTGCACTTATCGCTTCGCGGGCCTTGAGGGTAAACCTGAGTGATATGGCTGCTATGGGTGCCAAACCTTTGCACTACACGCTCTGCTTGAGTCTGGCTGAAGCAGATGAGCGTTGGTTGGAAAGTTTCGCAAAATCTCTGCATCAGGAGTCGTCGGTATTTGGTTGTTCCCTTATCGGGGGAGATACAACGAGGGGCGAGTTGAGTATCAGCCTGCAGTTTCTGGGTTTGTCTGCCAAAAATACCGCGTTGAAACGCTCTGCCGCCCGGCTTGGAGATCGTATCTGGGTTACGGGTAATCTGGGTGACGCTGCCGGATACTTGCAATCTGACTTCAGAGAAGCCAGTTTAGCTGATCGTTTTTGGTCTCCCGAGCCTCGCATTGATTTTGCTTTGGCGGCCAAGCCATATATCCACGCCTGCCTGGATATTTCCGACGGATTGTTGGCCGATCTTGGCCATATTTGCACCGCCAGCGGGCTTGGTGCCGAACTGCTGTTGAGTACGATTCCATTTTCCGACTCTCTGACCAGTTTTGCTGGGGAATCCGCCCGGGAACTGGCAATTTGTGGTGGCGATGATTACGAACTCTGTTTTACCGCTCCCGCGGAATCAACTGCAATGCTCAAAAGTGTTGCGGCTCGACAGAATCTACGATTAACCGAGATTGGCCAAATGGTTGTCGGTAGCGATGTTGCATGTCTGGATGAAAGCGGTATAAAGCAGGATGTTCAAAAAAGAGGGTATTCCCATTTCTGATTCCGGGTTGAGCATAAAACCTTCAGCAAAGATGTTGCTGAATCCGATACACCTTCTGGCTTTAGGCTTAGGTAGTGGTTTGTCGCCAAAGGCTCCCGGAACGGTCGGTTCTATTGCGGCTTTGGTTATACTTTGGCTGCTCGGTGAAAACTTTGCGAGTTGGCACTGGTTGTTGGCATTGAGTGCCAGTGTGTTGGGAGTGCCCCTTTGCGCCTATTGCTCCAAAGCGTTGGGTGGGGTTGATCACAAAGCGATCGTCTGGGATGAGTTTTCCGGTGTCTGGTTAGCGGTTATGTTCCTGCCTTTCCATCTGCTCTGGTGGTTGTCAGCATTTGTTCTTTTTCGACTGTTTGATATTGCCAAACCCTGGCCGGTCGGTTGGGCCGACAAGAATCTGCACGGAGGTTTAGGTATCATGCTCGACGATATTCTTGCCGGGCTGATGGCCGCGCTGATTCTCTTTGTTGTTCATTCTCTGTTTTTTTGAGGCATTTTTTTGATTACTCCTCCCGCTGAATTTTGTTTGCTTCCTACCCAATGGGGTAACTTTCATCTGTATGCCTTTGAAGACGCTGGAAACGACAAGGTACACCTGGCTCTGGTACTGGGTGATCTGGATGTAGAGCAACCGGTTTTAACCCGAATTCATTCCGAATGTCTGACTGGGGACGCGCTTTTTTCCCAGCGTTGTGATTGCGGCTCCCAACTTCAAGAAGCAATGCAACAAATTTCAGCTATTGGCAGCGGCATTATTCTGTATCTGCGCCAGGAAGGGCGTGGTATAGGTTTGTTGAACAAGATTCGCGCCTATCATTTGCAGGACGATGGTGCGGACACGGTTGAGGCAAACGAGCGTTTGGGTTTTGGTGCAGATATGCGCGATTATTCAATCTGCGGCCCGATGTTTGAATACTTCGGGATTAAAAGAATTCGACTGCTGACCAACAATCCACGCAAGGTCGCCGCTATTACAGACTTGGGCATTGTTATCGACGAACGGCTGGCTATCCACACCGGGCAAAACCCGCACAATGACCGTTACCTGAAAACCAAAGCGGGTAAGCTGGGACATTTGTTGGACTAGGTTACTGGTCAATCAGATTAGCTGTTCGCTTTTCGAGATAAGCCTGATAGTCCGGTATTTCCACTTCAAAGCTCCGGTTGAAAACTTCCGAGCCGAGCAGTAACTGGGCCGTGGCTGGATTACAAGCCACCGGAATATTCCAAACCGCTGCAATCCGCAGCAGAGCTTTGACATCAGGGTCGTGGGGCAAGGGTTCAAAGGGGTCCCAGAAGAAAAATAGTGCCTGTATCTTTCCCTCGACGATTTCGGCGCCAATTTGCTGGTCACCACCGAGCGGGCCTGAAAAACGTTTATCTATGTTCATACCCAGTCGGAACTCCAGTAAATGTCCAGTTGTTCCGGTAGCTACCAGTTGATGCTTTTCCAGCTGTATCCGGTTTTTCCTGACCCAAGCCAACAAGGGTTCTTTCATATTGTCATGCGCGACCAAAGCGATGCGTTTGCTGGCGGGGAGTTTTCGGCTGATAGTTTGCATAACGGACTCTGTGTATCAGAGAGTTGCCATCAGCGAGGCGGTATCTAACATACGATTGGAGAAACCCCATTCATTGTCGTACCAGGATAGAACCTTGATCTGGTTGCCTATAACCCTGGTCAGTGAGAGGTCGACAATACTGGACGCGGGATTATGGTTAAAGTCGATACTTACCAGAGGTAGTTCATTGGTGCGCATTACACCTTCAAATTCCGATTCGGCAGCAGTTTTGATCAGGGCGTTTACCTCTTCCACACTGCTGATTTTTTCCGATTCAATGGTTAGGTCCAGTAAAGAAACATTAATTACCGGCACCCGAATCGCGAGACCATCCAGTTTCCCCTCAAGTTCGGGTAATACCAGGGATACAGCCGAGGCGGCGCCAGTTTTTGTCGGAATAAGGGACTGCGTGGCCGAACGGGCGCGCAGCTTGTCCGAGTGGTAGACGTCGGACAGATTTTGGTCATTTGTATAGGCATGCACCGTGTTGGCCAGGCCGGATCTGATTCCCAGGGA
>JBFHKI010000110.1:0-6546 GCA_041595415.1 Pseudomonadales bacterium
CCACTTATTCTCTCGGCTCGTCTTTCACACCGAAATGTAAAACCCCATGAGTACCGAATTTAATTTTTGGAGAAAAGTATGCTGCTACCGTCCTCCGAGTATCTTGTAATAACCCCTATGCCAAGCGCCAGCGAATTGGTCAAATCATCAATATCATCAAGCCTGTACCTTCCACCAACACTCAGCCCACGAATACTCGCATCCGTTATGACCAGCTCTTTATTTGTGTAGCGGGATACTTCAGCGAGGGCTTCCTCCAAAGTTTCACCCTGAAAGATCAAAGCGCCTTCCTGCCAAGCCAACCTTTGAATAAAACTTGTCGCTTCCATTGATTCTTTCTGAAGCCCGGTTTCCGAATACAGAGCTCCTTGCCCCGCGTTGAGCAGCACCTCACGCTGGCCGCTGCCTTGATCCACTCTGAGATTTTCCGGCTTGAGCAGATCGACAGGATTGTCCTGCAGGGTCAGTGGGTCTTCTCCATCCCGAGTCAAACCGGAAATAACCTTTACCGTACCTTCTGAAACAACAACATCTACATAGTCACCACGGTTATCGACATTAAATGCCGTACCAACCGCCAAAACTACGCCATCACCGGCGTAAACCATAAAGGGCCAATCACTGGCTTTGGCCACATCAAAATGGGCTTCACCATGCTCCAGAACCACAACGCGCCGGTCATCGTTAAAATCAATCACGACTTTTGAGTTGGTGTTAAGGCTGAGCTTGCTGCCGTCACTGAGATCGTAACTGGCCTGCACCCCCATAGCGGTAACATACTCTATCGGCTCAGGATTGGGTGTCAGGGATAACCAGAACAGAACCAGGCTTGCTGCAACAGCTCCGGACAAACCCAAGCCGAACCAACCGCGAACCAGCGAGGCGACCTTCCTCAAAGATCGTCTAATACGAAAGCTTAAGGAATTTCTGGAATGTATCTCGCTTAGCGGCATAATTTCTGCAAGCTCGCTTAGCATTCCTATGGCATCCCAGCTTCCGACCGTCTTGAAAAAAGTTTCTCGATGTCGCGGACTCTGACTCATCCAGCGTTCGAGTTCTGCTTGGGTTTTTTCCGGAATCCCCTGCTCTTTTTTGTAGGTTTGCCCGTATATTTTGGCCACCCAAAGCGCTGCTTCATCTTCGATGGCATCAGCATTGGGGAACTGTCTGATATTACTCATTACTTTAGTCTAACCTCTTTCTCGGTCAGCATGGTTTGCTCGGAATGCGCGGCCTTCATAAACTGAATACATCTTTTTGTACCTCGCGCCAAATGCCCTTCAACTCCCTTTGTACTAATCCCCAAATCTCTTGCGATTTCTTTGTTGGTAAATCCATACACCCGGGATAAAACATAAACCCGTCTGCACTTTAGTGGCAATGACCTGACCGCCCGACAAAAAATCTCAAAATTTTCCCGCTGCTCAAATTGTGCCTCTGTGGTCGCAGAGATCAATTGATCCGGCTCGGAGAAATATTCTCCAACCAAAACAGTAAGCCGAAACGCACTACTCTTGGTGTGATTAAAGGCAATATTTCTGGCCGCGGTATGCAAATAGGCTTCTGGCTCCCGAACCTCCCGTTTGTGTTTATGTTGGGCCTCTATCACCTTGACAAAAGCCTCCTGAACTACGTCTTCAACATCCTGGGCATTCGAACAAAACCGGCTCACGCGTTTGAGCATTTTGTGACGAATATCCTCGTACACCCCACCAATATCGGAGGGTTTTTTATTTTTATTCATCGGATCTCCCCACCCCATTCAATCCTGATTCAGCAACAACTTTATATTTCAGGCATTCAAAAGCATCGCGATCTACTGAAGCCTTTTCTTTCATAGCACTCAACGAACCCTGCAACACGCAAAATTCGCCCCCACTATTAAGGACAATCCTGCTGCCATTATCCCTCCAATTAAATTCAGCCGGAAAGTTCCGATATAGAAGCAACAATCAGATACAACTTTGATAGGGAGTCAATCTATTACTCTGATATTGTTTTTTAAATTAATTAGAGGGTACAACTGTACATTTATGTCTTGATATATGGGGGAAGAATTTGTCTTAAGTTTCAGGGCTTACCGAACTATTCAATAAATTACCCGAATAACAATGAGGAATAGACTGTTGGCCAAATAACTTTGGATATTCAATACTTTTACACAAGATATCCAAATTGACAGCAACTATTCCCCTGATCAGTCGAGTTACCCAGGAGGAAAAGCTATGAAAAATTTTATGGTTATAGCGTGCGTTGCGGCACTGCCTTATAGCGCTTTTGCACATCACGGAGCCAACAGCCAATTTGATACCAGCGTGGAAATATCCTACACGGGTTATGTTACCGATCTGGGTTTTGTTAATCCCCACTCCTACGTGAGTTTCGAGATGACCGATGAAAATGGTGACTACATTCTCGATGAACAGGGCAATCGTTTCGAAATGCATTGTGAAATGCTTTCAGGTACCGCGCTTAGACGCGCAGGATGGACAGAGGAAATGTTCAAGCCAGGAACCCCCATCAAGGTTGGAGGCAATCCCTCGCGCAGAGAAGAGGATGTTTGCGTTCTGGAAACCATGGTGCTTAACGATGGTCCGGAGATGTCCCGTTTTGAGCAGATAGCCGAAACCCGGCCCGAAGCCGACCTCAACAGAGAACCCAGAACCCCATGGGGCGCACCCAATATTGAAGGCGACTGGGCTGACGAGGCACGCACCGCCAGACCCGCCCAGGATGAAGGTGGCCCAGCTCCCGAGCTACCTCTGACGCCTACCGGAAGAGCGGCTGCAAACGATATTCTGGCCAAGATAGAATCCGGTGAGCTCGATGAAAACCGTCTTAATTGTCAGCCCAGAGATTTTTTCAACGACTGGACTTTCAACTGGATGCCAAACCGCATTGTCCAACAGCAGGATAAGATTTTTATAACTTATGGCTTTATGGATCGTGAACGAACCATTCATCTGGACATGGATACTCATCCTGAAAATCTTGCACCCAGCTTATCCGGTCACTCAATAGGCTGGTGGGAAGACGACGTTCTTGTAGTCGATACAATTGGCTTTACCCCCGGTTATCGTTACCGAGTAGGCACTATTTCTAATATCAACAGCACAGAGATGCATGTTATCGAGCGATTTATCGTCGACAACGAGCAGGGAACCCTGACCAGAGAATACTTGGCAACCGATCCACTTTACTGGGATGACAGCTTTCATCGAGCGGGCCAACAGATTCTGACTGTTTCCAACCTCCCCTGGGAACCCTATAACTGCAACGACCTCACGGTGGAATAACTCCCGGACAGATTTTTTCAATCCCGTTAAATGCAGCAATTCTGATAAAAGCCACCAGTGCCGTAATCCTGTTTCTACAGTTTTTATAGGCATGGTGGCTACATCAGCAGTTGGGCCGGAATCAAACAACCTTTAAGGAGGAGCTTTGTGAAGCTTTTTATCAAACCCGTTATCTATAGCTTTTTATTACTCGTTGTACTTGCTCTGTCATTAGCTGCGCATGCCCAACAACCAGGCCAACCCTTCATGATGGACAAGGCGCCCTTTCATGTTCCGGTTTTCACCAATGACCATATCATTCTGTTGAGTATCAATATTCCACCCGGGCGTGATACCGCCTTTCATACCCATTACACCGACTCGGTAACGGTTGAAATTGCACCGGCAATTCGCACAGATCAACGCCAAGGATCAGATCAGGTCAGTGCGCCCTCGGCGGGAAACCCCATCCCGGGCAATGTGTCATTTTCAAATGTCACCGACAACGGACCTTTTACCCACAACGCCAGTAATGTCGGGCCAACAACCTTTGAAGCCATCGTCTTTATGCTCAAGAACGGGGCATCATCCAATACTGAGGTTTCGAACCGCTCCCCGTCGGCCGGCTATACCCAGATTATGGACAACAAGCGCCTTCGTGCCTGGCGTGTAACCCTTGAACCGGGACAGACCACCGGGCAAATTAGCCAATCGGCTCCGGGTCTCAGGGTTTATGTTCGAGGCGGCGTAATGGACGAACTTGTGCCTGGCGTCGCAAACCGTGGAATGGCAGCCAAAGCCGGTGAATTTATGTGGCAGGAAGCCGGGCATACAAGATCGATCAGAAATACCGGGGCAACTGTGCTGGAGTTTGTCGAGTTTGAATTCAAGTAGTTGAGCACCACTTGCCGGAGTTGGATTTATTCCGATGTGCAGTAACAATTCATTGGCCCAAAGAGTAAAGTAGCCGAATCTCATTATCGGGGGAATCAAGTGAGAAAATTCAAGAACTCCATACTGGCTACCATTGCTTTGGGCACCTTCGCCCTCTCCAGCTACCTGTCTGCCGAACCTGTAGAACTTTACCTGCTCGACCCTATTGACGGCATCTTGAATCACTACTGTCTGGATACCAACGGACCTCCAACAAACATGCAACTGGAGGCGCCACTGCAAGCCCACACCTGTTACAGCTATCAGGGAGAATTGACTGCAGATCAGGCCATGGATTCTGATGATATTGTCAAAGGAAGATTGCGCATCACGGCTGTTGATCTGTGCGCTCAGCTAGATGGTAACGAACCGGGCGCAACCATTCGGCTCGCTGAATGCGAAGTTGGCGAAAACCAGAACTTCGAACTCAGACTGAACGGTCAGATTGCCCCCACAGCATACCCTGAGCTTTGTCTCACTGCTGGTCCAACCAGTTGGCGTGGTGGTCCGGCGGGTGGGCCATACAATGACAACCTGGCTCGGACATTGCACCTGCAACGCTGTGGTGACGAAGCGGTGCGATACCAAAGCTGGGGAACCCGTGTAGGGATTTAAGTTCAGGAGTTGTCACAAAACAGGTTAGTTATATCTGAAACCTGTATCGGCTTCAGCCCCGAGAACGATAAATTGCTGCGCGATGCATATTTGCTTTAGAGTAGCTGCCAAGACAAGAGTTGTGAATTTCGGCTTGATTTTTAGTAACCAATGAACAGGAGTAAGGGTAATAATGAATAAACTGATTTGTAGTTTAGCGGTCTTTGCCAGCCTCAATGCATTCGGGCAGACGTCGACAGATGAGCTGCCTTTGGACCTCGCGCTTGAATGGGCACAGGAATCCATCGCAGTCTGCAAAGAGAACGGTTACAACGTAACCGCCACTTATATGAACAACAATTCCGTGGTTAAACTGGTATTGCGCTCCGACGAGGCCCGTGAAGGTACGGTTGATATCGGTTATCGAAAAGCCTATACGGTTATCAAAACCGGCATGAGTACCGCTGATTTTGCCCGTTCCTTCGGTATCGACCCGGAAGGCACCATCCCCTCAGTGCCCGGTGCACCTCCCGGCACTCCTCCAGGTGACAATGTTGATCCAAACACTATCGTTTTTGCTGGCGGTCTTCCGGTGGAAATGGGCGGTAAAGTGGTTGGAGCTGTCAGCATCTCCGGTGCACCCGGCGGTCCCAAAGATGTAACCTGCGCCGAGGCCGGACTGGCTAAAATCGCCCACAGCCTGATGTAAGCGATCCGCTAACCTGTGTGCTTAAAAGGCCAGCAAATTGCTGGCCTTTTTTATATCTGCCAATCGCCCCCCAGGGCCAGATGCAAATTAACCCGCTGTTCAAGTTGTTGTCTTTGAATCGACAGCAAATTGCTTCTGGTGGCAATTACCCGCTGCTGAATGGTCAGCACGTCAAGCAGATCACTTTCACCCTCCTGATAGCGCATATTGGCAATATTCAACGCCCTGTCGGCTTCGCTGGAAGCTTCTTGCAGATCCTCCGCCCGTTGCGCTATGACCACTCCTTGATCCAGAGCGTTTTCCACTTCGCTAAAAGCGCTGAGTGCTGCATCCTGATATGCGGCTATAGCCTGACGGCTTTCCGCATCGGCAGCATTGACTTGGGCTTTACGTAAACCGCCATCGATCAGTGGCGCAAGAAGATTTCCAGCAAGACTCCAGGAACTGTTCAAGGGATCCAATAAATCGGAAAGATCAGTTGAAGCCCCTCCAATGTCACCAGTTAAAGACAGGCTTGGCAGGCGCGCTGCCCTGGCCTGTGAAATGGCATTAAAAGAACCGGCTACACGGCGTTCAGCAGCCACCAGGTCCGGGCGACGTTCGAGCAAATCTGACGGTAAACCAGCTGGCGGGAAAGTCGGGATTCCGGGTAGAGAAGTCTGCACTTCTAGACTCGCCGCAGGATAACGACCGACCAGTATTTCCAGTGCGCGTAGCACTTCGCGATAGGCGCTTTCGGTTGCGACCAAACTTTCCCTGGCGGATGCCAAATCCGAACGCGCCAGAGCCATGTCCTGCGACGATTCCATACCGTCCCGATAACGCACCCTGACAATACGCAGCGTATTTTCCAACAGCTGCACATTTTCACGCGCGATCTCGGTCTGCAAACGCGCTTCGATAGCACTAAAGTAGACTATCGCGGTATTGGCAGCCAGCGACTGGCGCGCGTAAATAAAATCCGCGGTGAGAGCTTCATGGCTGTAGTCGGCACCCAGCACTCCATTGCGCAATCGTCCCCAGAGATCAACCTCC
>JBFHKI010000111.1:0-6514 GCA_041595415.1 Pseudomonadales bacterium
AAATTAATACATATTTGAGTAGACCCACCCCAAGAATTTCCACATTTATTACACAATCAATTAGGAAGTGATAATTTCCCCACGCAGCTAATTTCGATAGCAATAGAGCTAAAGATAAAGGCGGCTCTGAGAAGATAGGTATAAGCTATAGGTAAAACGGTTACCGAGGAAAAAGAACGGCAGGAAGCCAAAAGAAAAGGTTAATACCTATTTCTAAAAACAAAAAACCCCGCTATATGCGGGGTTTTTTGTGTCTGGGGAACAAACAGACAAGATAGGATAAGTTCTACAATTAAACTGCAAAGGATTTTGTAAATTTTTAATGTCCCCGGGAATTAGACCGCTTTATCTATGGTAAATTCCCGTCCGATTTTCGCCTTATCCCTGTCTGTTTGTGAAGAGGGAATACAATTAATCCGCTCTTGGGGGAGCTTCTGTTTATGACACTTTTTTTCCGCCTCTTGGTGATCATTCCAACACTTATTTTTGGGTCGATCGCTCATGCACACCATTCCTTTTCGGCCACTTTTACCGACCAGAGAACATCGACGGTCGATGGTGTGGTTACGCGTTTTAGCTTCCGCAATCCGCATGTTCTGATTTATATGGATGTGACTAACGAAGATGGAACCGTCACCGAATGGGTTGCTGAAGGCTCTGCTGCTACCGGCATGCGCCGTCAAGGCTGGTCGGCGGACACCATTCAGCCAGGACAGATGGTTCGCATTTCTGGCGACGCCACTCACGATGGCTCGCCGATGGTCGCCCTGGGATCAATCCATCTTATCGATCCAGATACCCACGCTGTTATTGCCGAAATAGACGGCAGCACCAATGTGTATCAGCCCGACATTGCTGCAAGCTTGCCTTTAACTCTGGATGACGGTCGCCCCAACCTGAGCTCAGCCTGGTCAAGCCAGGGCCTGCGGAGCTCTCGTCCCGGGCAGTTTTCTTCAATTACCCTGAATGAGGCTGGCCTGGCATTGCAGGCCGAATTCGATATATCCAACGACCCACAGGTATTCTGCGATCCAGTTGGCCTGGTTCGTCAGCTGATTACCCCCCATCCAATCAAAATCACTCAATTGGATGATCGCGTCATTATCGAATACGAAGAGTTTGGTGGCCGCCGTGAAGTCTTTTTCGACGATCGTGCTCATATGGGAATAAATACCCATTATGGCGATTCCATTGCCCGCTATGAAGGCAATGCACTGATAATCGAATCTACCAACCTGCTCGCCAACCAGGCTACCAATACGGGCAACCGCCTTAGCGATGCTGCGACTGTTGTTGAAACCTACACCCGTGCAGATGACGGAGATCGAACCAGGTTAAACCTGAACCTGCGCATTTCTGATCCCAACCATCTTGCAGAAGATATCGTGCACGATCACCCCTACGGCGATCAGGGCAATTACGAGTTTATCGAGAACGACTGCCAGCCTCCCTTACGTGACCGCACGGAAGTCCACCCGGCCATGAACTTCTTCCTGACAAGCGAAGGTCCTGGCGATGGTGCCAACCTGGGTGGTCTGGAAGGTGCAGATGCACACTGTGCAGCGCTGGCAGCGACAGTCGGCCAAGGCGACAAAAGCTGGACAGCCTATTTGAGCACTACCGGCGCCAATGGTGTCAACGCCCGCGACCGCATCGCCGGCGCTGGCCCCTTCTATAACGCCAAAGGTGTGCCGGTCGCTCTGGACGTCGACGATTTGCATAACGAATCGGATTTATGGGAAAAACTTACCGTCGTTTCCGAGCGTGGCACTGTAATTAACGGCCGCGGCGATACACCAAACCGACACGATATCCTGACCGGCTCAGATATGAATGGTATGGCGGTCAACTCGGATACCGATACAACCTGCAGTAACTGGACCAGTAATAGTCCTGATGGATCTGCTTTGGTTGGTCACTTTGACAGACAGGGTGGCGGCGACAATCCCACTTCCTGGAATTCTGCCCACGCGTCGCGCGGCTGCAGCCAGGAGAACCTGCAAGCTACCGGCGGTGACGGCCTGTTCTACTGCTTCGCTACTCCCTAGTCTTATCGGCACACAAAAAACCCCGCCTAGCGCGGGTTTTTTTGTGTCCTTTAATTCTCTCCGGACAACTGAAAATACAGGCCCATATTTCCTATTTAAATAAAGTCATGGCAGTCTTACCTGCTATCTCAGCCAACTATATATCGGAAGAAAAGTCATGAATTATTGGTTATTCAAATCCGAACCCGATGCCTTCAGCATCGACGACCTTGAAGCAATGCCGGAACAGACTGAGCATTGGGACGGTATCCGCAACTATCAGGCCCGCAATTACTTGAGAGACCAAGTAAAAAAGGGTGATCAGGTGTTTTTTTATCACTCCAGTTGCAAGAATGTCGGTATTGTCGGTGTCGCCGAAGTAGTTCGCGAGGCCTACCCGGACCACACTCAGTTCGATCCCGAATCCAAATATTTTGACCCGAAATCCAATCCGGAAAATCCAAGGTGGTTTATGGTGGATATCAAACTGAAACAGAAATTCCCGGAACCTCTCCTCCTTAAATCCATCAAGGAAATGCCGGAAATCCGGGAAATAGGTCTGGTAAAAAAAGGCCACCGGCTCTCTATCATGCCAGTACCCGAAAACGAGTGGCATAGCCTGATAGACCGCGCAGCAACAAGTTAAAAGAAATCTATCCTCCCGCACACTTATTTGAACGCTATCCACTAGAATAGCGAGACTTAAAAACCACTACATTATTTGCAGGAACAGAATTTATGCCCAAGGCTAGCGAAATCAAAAAAAACGCAGCTATCAATTACAACGGCGGCACTTACATAGTCCGAGATATCGAACGCTCGGTACCTCAGGGACGAGCTGGTGGAAGCCTCTACCGTATGCGAATGTATGATGTTGTCAGTGCCAACAAGGTGGATGAAACCTTTAAAGATTCAGATATGCTGGAACTGGCCGACTTGATACGCAGACCGGTGATGTTCTCTTACACCGATGGCGATGAATACGTCTTTATGGACAATGAAGACTACACTCCTTATAACATCCATAAAGATGCCATTGCCGACGAAATTCTGTTTCTCAACGAGAGCACTGAAGGGGTACTGGTGGTTATTGTCAACGACCAACCAGTCGGTCTATCCATGCCCACCAGCGTCGAGCTCGAGGTAGTTGAAACCGACGCTTCAATCAAAGGTGGCTCGGCAACCTCACGCACAAAGCCCGCAACTCTGACCACAGGTGTCATCATTCAGGTGCCCGAACACATCTCCACCGGAGACAAGATCAAAGTAAATGTGGAAGAGCGTAAATTTATGAGCCGGGCATAAAAACCACTCGTGTATCCTAAACAGAGAGCAGCACACAAGATAACCGACTCCTTTCAACAGGCCCTTCCTGCAGCATTATTAGCGCTATCAGCTTTAGTGCTGTCTGCCTGCTCCGACACAGACCCATTTGCTACGGAATATCCGCTAACCGCACCAACGGATGGAAGCGGGGAGATACTATTAATCGACCAGAATTTCCAGATCGATCCACTCAGCAAGGGCTGGGGGCACCGCAAATTCTTTGCAGTAGCCGCGACAAAATACTCAATTGAAAGACTGGATCAAGGGCCAGTACTGCAATGCCAAACCGATAACAGCGGTTCCATTCTGGCGCGACATACCGATATCCCTCTGGAAGATTTCCCTATTCTAAGTTGGAGCTGGAAGGTGGAAATTCCTATCAACTCCAGCTTGGGAGAAGCAACCAAAGAGGGAGATGATCACCCCGCCCGGCTATTTTTACGCTTTTCCGAAGACAACGGAGAAAGGCGCGGATTGGAAATTATCTGGAGTAATCAGATATATGCCCCGGGCGACTACAAGATTATCGGCAACTTCTATCACTACGTAGCCAACGGTCTGGATAAAAATGTCGGTGTTTGGCACGATCAAAGTGTCGACCTCAGCCAAATCTACCGCGATATAGGCGGCACCTCGGCTAACCCGAAACTGAGCCTGCTCGGCTTCTTCTGCGATAGCGACAACACTGGGGATACAAGTCTGGCTTACTTTGATAAGGTCAGACTATCCAGGCGTCCCTAGCTAACCAACTATTGCCTAGCTTCGCTTGGACTATGCACCCTTTTCCTGATCAGAAATCAAATCAAGGATCACAAGCCAGTTTTATCTTTTTTATTTATCTTGATCGAGAAGCCAATCACGTAAGACTATCACCTGACAGTCTTTATAAAATCATCTTTCTGCATTAGAGAAATTGCGCACCTTTACTCATGAATTTCTCGTCAGTTTAACCTTTCGGGCTATTGTGAAATGATTCGAAGCCATGGTTTATGAGATTTACCAATGACTTTGCTGGTAATCTACGTCTTTATTGCCGTAGTGTTTTCTTTTCTGTGCTCTATTGCCGAAGCGGTCCTTCTCAGTGTCGATTTACCCTACGTGGCAGGGCTTGAAAAACAAGGCAAACACAGTGCAGTTGTTTTAAAACGTCTTAAAGAGAATATCGGCAGTCCATTAGCGGTTATCCTGACCCTGAATACCATCGCCCATACCATGGGGGCCGCTGGTGCCGGGGCCCAGGCGGCCATTGTTTTCGGCAACGCTTACCTTGGGTTGATATCCGCTGTATTAACCCTGCTTATCCTGATTTTTTCCGAGATTATCCCCAAAGCACTGGGGGCTACATACTGGCGGCAGCTCGCCCCTGCCACCGCCACAGTTCTCGACTTTTTGATCAAGGTCTTTTATCCCTTTGTATGGCTGTCAAACCGTATCACCCGATGCTTTTCTGCCGAAGGAGCTGAACAGCAGTTCAAACGGAATGAATTCACTGCCTTGGCCGAATTGGGAGAACAGAGCGGCGAACTGGATCCGCAAGAAGCGGAAATATTGCAAAACCTGTTCCTTCTGCGTGAAACCAGTGTGCGGACAGCGATGACACCGCACTCGGTGTTGTTCTCGATGCCCGCCGATGCCAGCTGTAGTGATTATCTTGAACTGGCTGAAGAGAAGCATTTCTCCCGCATCCCCCTTGCCGAAGGAATGGATAAATACGTGGGTTTTGTTTTGCGCTCAGACATTCTTCTTGCCTACGCCAAGGGCAACAAAGATGCACCTCTTCGCAATTATTGCCGTGATTTACCGGCCATATTGGACAAATTTTCGCTGTTAAAGGCTTTCGACGACTTTGTGGAACACCAGCACCATATGAAATTGGTTGTAAGTGAATACGGCGACGCCGTTGGTATCCTTACCCTTGAAGACATTCTCGAAGCACTTATCGGTCTCGAAATAGTTGACGAGACCGATAACGTGAGCAACATGCAACAACTCGCCCATCGGTTGCACAAAGCCAGGAATTCGTAACCGGTCAGGACTGCCCTATGAGGCTAATCCTCCTGCATCAACCAGGAAATCGAATCTTGCCGGTTTTCAAAATATTTCACCTTGCCAGACACAAACCAACTGCCGACCTTTGCCGCAACCTCTTGCCACTTTTTATTTCCACAAATAGCGACGTTCACAAAGACATTACCGTGCTTTAGGCCGATTTGAAAATCATCCCAGGCTGCCCTCGCCTCCCAACCTTGCAACTCTCGCAAATCTATCAACGCATTCACATGTGGATCCTTCACAGTCTCCAAGGCTGCATCAATCATAGGTGTGATGGTTTGATAATCTTCGTGAGTAAGTTTTCCCATGGCCGTCAAGGAAAGGAATATGTCACTGCCAGATCGTTCAATGCCAATAGTAAGACCGTGCGTCTCTATGCTCATAAGTCTATCTCCGAAAAGAATGTGTTTTGAAGATAAACCCAATTGGGTAGCACCCCCGTGACGAACATCAAAGAAAATAAAAAAAGGCAGCCGAGGCTGCCTTTTTTAGGATGAGATCTAAGCCCTAAATTGGTTCGATGTAATCATCCATCAACTCAACACAGGCATAATCCTCAAAAGGTGTGTTGGAGATATAAACAACATCTTCACCACTATAGGTTCCATTGAAGTTCAATGGGTCAACAGCTGAATAGACACGTGTCAGGCTGTCATCTTCAGAGTTATAGGTGAAAGTTTCAGTCACCTGTAACTGGTCACTGTGGATCAGGCTAGCCGACAGGTAACCGTCATTGGCAAAACCAATGGTGTCAACATAGAGCGTGCCACCTTCCAAACGACCAATAGAGTGACCGGCTACAGAAGGCACGATATTGGCGGGATGCTCGTCCATATCCAGATGAATGGTACGAACAATATCCATCAAACCGTATTTCATAACAATGGTATCTTCGGTTTGAATGATCTCGTTCACATGACGATCAAAGGTCCAATCGAAAAAGATGTTGGTAGCTGCACATCGATGCCGAGGATTTCCGCCTCCGCTCTCTGTATAGCGCGCTACTGCGGCTGCACCAGCCTCGGTCAAGGTAATTCCATTTGGTAGTGCACCACGACCGCCGCCTCCAGGCGCGCCCATGCCACCAGCAGCTGGAGCACCGCCAGCTC
>JBFHKI010000112.1:0-6501 GCA_041595415.1 Pseudomonadales bacterium
GTGGCGACTTTGGTGGCGGATGAACCGGCACAGACACTAAGTGAGATAAACAGCGCTGCCTTGACCCGCTTGCTTTGGTACAGCGGTTTGGCATTTGCCTTAACCAGTATTGGCTTGATCAGCTACGCGCTCTGGCTTGCAAGTCGAATCCGTCGTTTGGGCCAGGCGACGGCGATGGTGTTGCAAGACGGCTTGACAGGCTCTGTAGAAAATCGGGCTATTAAAGCTTCGCGTCGCAAAGACGAATTGGGAGAGTTAAGTCGTCAGTATGCGGGCATGATGCAGAGGATCGAGGGTTATACCCAGTATTTACAGTCGCTGTCAGGCAAATTGTCACACGAAATCCGTACACCCGTGGCGATAGTGCGATCCTCCCTGGATAACCTGCATCAGGCCAAGGATGCAGAGGAGCGCGAAAAATACCTGAGGCGTGCCGGGGAAGGTATCGAGCGCCTGTCCGGGATTCTTTCAGCTATGAGTCAGTCAACCGCTATTGAGGCGGCCATTGAGCAGGCTGAACAAAGTGTTTTCCAGCCCGCCAATATATTGCAGGATCTGGTCCAGGCTTATCGTGATATTTATGTCGGCACGCCTATTCTCTTGCAATTGGCGAATGGGGTTGAGGGACTGAAGATAGAGGGAGCGGCAGATCTCTTTGCGCAGATGATGGATAAGCTGGTCGATAACGCAGTGGATTTTTGTCAGGGTGAAATTTGTATCTCACTGGAAGTGACAGGACAAAACCTGGAGCTGGTGATCGCCAATGATGGCCCCTTATTGGCGGAGGGTATGCAGGAAAACCTGTTCGATTCTCTGGTGTCCCTGCGCGAAGAGTCGAGTGAAAAGCCCCACTTGGGGCTTGGATTGTTTGTCGTCAGGCGCATAGTTGAATTTCATCGCGGGCAGATTAGTGCCCGCAACCGGCCGGATGGTTCGGGAGTGGAATTTGTAATTGAGCTGCCTTTGGCAAGCTTTTGAGAAGGGCTAGGACGAGCAACTCACCGAGATACCGCTGGCCCAGGCCGGAGCCGATTCTGCGTAAATCTGATTTTCAGGTTGTTCGTCAAAAGGGTGAGTCAAAATCTCCCTCAGTTTAACCACTTCTGAATAGTCACCCTGTTTGGCGCGTGCAATGGCATTCTCGGCCAGATAATTGCGCAAAATGTACTTGGGGTTGGTTCGCAGCATTTTTTGCTGGCGCTGTTGGTCCGTCAGACTCTCTTTTGCTAATCGAGCTTTATAAGCCTCAATCCAGCCTTGGAATTCTTGCGAGTTGGCAAACAACTGCTGTAATTCTTCAGACATATCCCTTTGCGGGGAAAAATGACTGAGTGCCCGGAATGCATTGGTAAAATCTATACCCTGCTGTTGCAGAAGGTTTAGCCAGTCTTCGATCAGTTGCGAGTCTTCCGGGGACGGGTTTGCCAGGCCCAGCTTGTCACGGAAACGGGCGATGAGAGAGTTTTGATACAGATTTTTATATTCCTCGATGGCTTCTCTGGCCTGATCGATATCCAGCAATGGCAGCATCCCGTTGCCCAGGGCAGCAAGATTCCACCAGGCGATATCCGGTTGTTTGTTATAGGCATAGCGGCCAGAGTGGTCCGAATGGTTACAGATATAGCCGGGATCGTAGCCTTCCATAAAGCCGAAGGGGCCGTAGTCTATGGTCAGACCGAGAATGGACATGTTGTCGGTATTCATTACCCCGTGGCAGAAGCCCACCGATTGCCAGTGGCTAATCAGTTCGGCGGTACGCTGGATGACGTCGCGATAGAGTTCGAGGTAGGGCTGATCGGTTTGCAGCAGTTCGGGACGATGATGCCTGAGGACAAAATCGGCAAGTTGACGAACCTCTTCGTTCTGGTTGCGCGAGGCAAAAACTTCAAAGTTGCCAAAACGTATATGGCAGGGTGCCATACGCATGAGAATCGCACCGGTTTCCACCTCTTCCCGGTAAACCGGGGTGTCGGAATCGATCAGGCCCAATGCTCTGGTAGTGGGGATACCCAGACCGTGCATGGCTTCGCTGCAGAGGTATTCACGGATGGTAGACCGCAGTACGGCCCTTCCATCCGCATGTCGCGAATAGGGCGTTGGGCCGCTGCCCTTGAGTTGTAATTCCCAGAGTTGGGCTTCGTTATTTTCAATTTGTGCCAGGGTTATTGCCCGGCCATCTCCGAGTTGTGGAACCCAGACACCAAACTGATGGCCGGCGTACAGCATGGACAGGGGCTCAAAGCTGTCGGGTACATATTGGCCGTTTAGCAATTCAGTCAGCATTTGCCGATCGGATAGATCCCCGGAAGAGAGCTCTAGAAGCTCTGCAGCCTGCGGATTGATATCCACCAGTCTGGGGTTGTCCAGAGGCAGGGGTTGTACTCGCGTAGAGAAACTCTCGCCAAGCTTATGAAAGTGGTTAACAACCTTGAGTCTCGACAACCAATCTTGCTGGTCTGCGGTGGATGATTCGGTGGTCAAATTTTTTAGCCTTCGCTTAAATGCCTCTGAGGGATCCGGCTCGTTAGCCAATCTTCGTCGGGCTTGTCTGGATAAGAGTGGACATCATAGCGTTTCCCGTTAAGATTTCTGCCTCTGAGTATTTGTTGTAACAAGATCACAGATGAAAAAACCCTTTGGAAAGACCCAGGTTATTGTTTACTTGCAATTTGTATTGATCGTTGTGGTTTTGGCTGGCTGTGGGTCACTGCCAGTATTTAATATCTATGGGGGGAGTTTGCTGGCCTTTGGTTTGATATTGGGTGCCTGGACACTGATGACCAACCGGCCCGAAAACTTCAATATCAATCACAAACCCAAAGCCGGGGCGGCACTCTGTTTTGACGGCCCTTACCGTTTTTTAAAACATCCCATGTATCTGGCTTTACTTATGGCTTTGCTTGGCATTCTGTTGATGAGCTTTTGCTGGTTGAGTCTGTTGGCCTGGATTGGGCTGGCAGCTTTATTGGATCAAAAGGCGCGCCTGGAAGAACGGCTTTTACAAGAGCGGTCGGGAGACTACGAGCGCTATTGTGCGAAAACCAAAAAGTTTATCCCCGGGATTTTTTAACGGAGGGTTTCTTCTGGGCGTAGGTCTTCTTTGTTCTCGGCCGGTGCCAAGGGGATCAGACATCGGAAAGAGCTGCCTTTGCCGAGCATACTCTCGATTTTCAGCTTGCCACCACTTTTCCCCAGTGCGTGTTTAACAATAGCCAAGCCCAGTCCGGTTCCGCCTGTGGCGGAATTGCGGCTCGACTCCACCCGATAAAAACGCTCAGTTAGGCGGTGCAGATGTTGGCGTTCAATACCTGGCCCGTTATCGATAATTTCTACACGGGCAATACCGCCTTTGGATTTTGCCCTTACCGTGATTTCGGTGCCGGGAGGTGTATGGCGAACGGCGTTGTATACCAGATTGGAGAAGGCGCTTAGCATATCGGCCTCTGTGCCCAGAACCATAATCTCCGGTTCGATCTTTTTCTTGATTTTATGACCTTCGAATTCTTTGAGGCCAGGGGCTTCGGCAACAACGCGTTGCAGCAGCGAGCTGATATCTATGCGATTCATGGATGCCTTGGTGTCGACGCTTTCCAGTCGCGAAAGTGTCAGAAGATCCTTGAGCAGAGCGGAAATGCGGTCGCATTGTTTGCTCATTTCATGATGGATACGACTGGTTGCCGGGTTTTGTGGGTCTTGCAGCTCTAGTGCTTCCAGGTAACCCACCAAAACGGTAACGGGTGTGCGCAGTTCGTGGGACAGGTTGGCGATAAAATCCCGGCGCATATTTTCTAATTCCTGAGTTGCCGAAGCGTCTCGGATAACCAGGAGTTTCTGGTTTATATCGTAGGCAGTGACGGATATCTCCAGCCAGCTTTTGGTATTCTCGTCGAACTTTATCCGTATGGGTTTACTAAAGTCCTCACTTTCGAGATAGGCATGAAACTGACTGTTGCGGATGGCGCCCCGGATGGGTACAGCAAGGTCCTTGTCCGGATCGAGGCGCACCAGTGAAGCCGCCGCGCGATTGAACCACTTTATCCGGTCCTGTTCGTCTATAAGGATAACTCCGTCCCGTACCTCTTCAATCAACAGGTTCTGGCGTTCAAGTGCTGAGCGCAACAGTTGAGACTCGCGATCGTGCTGTCGCTGCGCGCGCAAAATTTGATCCACCAGGTGAGAATAGATGCCGGAAAGCTGGGGTTTCTGGTCGCGATCGGGTTTTCCTATCCAGGCAACCAGTTGTTTGATTTGTAACAGGCTGCGAACAAGGAAAAAAATAAGCCCACAGATCAGGGCTGACAGTGGGTAGCCTAGAGCAATGCCTGCCAGCAAGCTGAAGACCAAGGTCAGCAGGAGCTGATTAATTTCAGAGGAGAAAGGGCTTTTCAAAAGGGTTTTACTAGTCTCGTGTCGGACCTGGGTGTTTCAGACTAGGATTTAACCAGAGCCACCATGGAAAATCGATAACCAAAGCCTCGGACCGTTTGAATAGCGTTTTCATAACCGTCTATTGAGAGGGCTTTCCGCAATCTTCGAATATGGACGTCAATGGTTCTTTCGTCGATATAAACGTTTGGTCCCCAGACCTTGTTGAGCAATTGCTCTCGGGTAAAAGCGCGGTCCGGGTGCGTCATAAAAAATTCCAACAGACGGTATTCGGTGGGGCCCAGTGAGACCAGCTCATCCTTGATTGCAACTCGACGGCTGATGGGATCAAGCTTTAGCTCGGCCACCTGAATAGGGGAATCCGAGGTTCTTGGTTCAGCCCGGCGAATCAGGGCTTTGATGCGTGATGCCAGTTCCCGAGGGGAAAAGGGTTTGGAAATATAGTCATCTGCGCCGGTATCGAGGCCGCGCACAGCATTGTCCTCTTCCGCTTTGGCGGTCAGCATAATGACCGGTAGTGAGGCGGTTTCTTCCTGTTGTCGCCATCGGCGCAGCAATTCTAATCCACTGACCTCCGGCATCATCCAGTCCAACAAAACAAGATCAGGTCGATGATCGGTAACTGCAACCTGCGCCTCATAGGCATTTTTTGCTTCGATACAATCGAAATCAGCGATTTCAAGTGCTACCTTGAGCATGTCGCGAATAGCGGGTTCATCATCAACAATCAGTACAGTTTTTCGATTCATGGCAGGTGTTTGATTTTAGTCACAACGGCAGTCTATGACGGAGTCATGACAAATGTATGACAGGGCTAGCCGAAACTGGCATCGGGGTCTCAGGAGCTGCGCTTGAAGGGCAGGTGGTCTCGAGCCAAATTCTGATACTCATTTTTATGTGCACGTTCATGTTGCATAAAATCCTCGAGGGCAGCTTGGAATCTTGGATCCTTGACCCAGTGCAATGAATGGGTTTTTGTTGGCTCAAAACCGCGTACCAGTTTATGCTCACCCTGTGTTCCGGGGTTGAAGCTGAGCAAGTTTCGTTCAATGGCGAACTCGATGCCTTGATAATAACAGGCTTCGAAATGCAGACAGTCAATTTCCTCCGTGCTGCCCCAGTAACGGCCATACAGTTGCTGTCGGTCAAAAAAGAAGAGCGAGGCCGCAATGACGGCGCCGGCTTTTTCAGCCATCACAATCATCATTTGGTCTGCCATGGTTGCAGCGATGGTTTCGAAGAATTCCCGTGTCAAATATCCGCTATGGCCGCTGCGACGGAGGTAGGTTTGACGGTAGAACAGGTAAAAGGTGTCGATTATCTCGGGGTTGATGTCGGCGTCGGAAAAACGTTTTAACTTAACATCTTGGTCGCTGACAATACGACGTTCACGGCGCAGCTGTTTGCGCTTTGCAGAGCGAAGGCTTGCAAGGAAGTCGTCAAAACTTTGATAGTTGTTGTTATGCCAATGAAACTGGATATCTTCGCGTTTAAGCACAGGTAGATCGGCACAGGCCTCGACCAGATCCTCTTGTGGAAAAAGCAGATGCCAGCCGGAAAACCCATTATTTTCCACTTTGTATTGTATGGCTTCGAAAAGAATCGCCAGCAGGTTTTTACGATCTTCCCTGTCATCCGACAGTAGCCTTGGTCCTGGTACCGGGGTAAAGGGAATAGCGCTTATCAGCTTCGGATAGTAGTTGAGCCCCGCCCGGTCGTAAGCCTGAGCCCAACTCCAGTCAAATACGTATTCACCATAGGAATGGTATTTAAGATAACTGGGCATGGCGGCCACCAGCTGTTCTCCCCGGTAAATCAGGGCATGATCTGCTTTCCAGCCGGTATCGTCGCCGACACAGCCACTGGATTCCAGTGCGGACAGATATTCGTGGCTACAAAAAGGATGATGCTCTTTATTGAGCAGTTGCCATTGTCCTGCATCCACTGAAGTGATACTGGCGACAAACTCAACTCTCAGCGGCGTTTCGGTATGCAGCATTTATATTTGGCCGAGGCCTATGGCGATCAAAACGATGGGGCCGAACCAGCGGTTGTTCATAAAAGCAGCAAAGCAGCCGGTGCGACTGCGATCTCGCAATAACCACTGTTGGTAAA
>JBFHKI010000113.1:0-6383 GCA_041595415.1 Pseudomonadales bacterium
GAACTAGCCTGGCGAGCCCCCATTGCCTCGATAAACCTGCTAATCACTTCGACAGTTTGGCGTCAGGATCACAATGGTTTTACCCACCAGGACCCCGGGTTTCTTGATCTGGTGGTTAATAAAAGTCCCGAAGTTACCCGAATATACCTCCCACCGGATGTGAACTGTCTTTTGTCTACTGCGGACCACTGCCTGCGTAGCCACAACGACATCAATGTAATCGTTTGTGACAAACAATCCCACATTCAATATCTGGATATAGACGAGGCCGTAAAACATTGCACCAAAGGGCTTGGAATTTGGGAATGGGCAAGTAATGACCAAGGGAGTGAACCCGATGTTGTTATTGTGGGCTGTGGTGATATACCCACCAAAGAGGCTTTGGCCGCAACCGCTCTGTTACGCGAGCAATTCCCGGACCTGAAAATCCGTTTCATCAATGTCGTCGATTTATTCCGCCTGACACCGGAAAGCGAACATCCACATGGATTGTCAGACAGTGATTTCGATAGCCTGTTTACCACCGATAAACCGGTTATCTTCAATTTCCACGGCTATCCCTGGTTAATCCACAGACTGGCTTACCGGCGAACCAATCATGACAACCTTCACGTACGGGGATATATCGAACGCGGCAATATCAACACACCTTTGGAGCTGGCCATAAAAAACCGGATTGATCGCTTCAGTCTGGCCATTGAGGTTATACATCGCGTTGGACATCTGGAAGCTTCCGGAGCCCACGCCATCCAGAAATTCCGTGACGCCCAGATCGATTGCCTTCAGTACGCTCACCAGTACGGCGTAGACCGGCCCGAAGAAAATAACTGGGTCTGGCCAGGAACTTAGCCGTAGCGCCTTTTTCTGTAGTGATCTGATGGAAAGCGAGTATATAAAAAGCGCCCGGTTGTTTGATCCAGAACAACAAGGCTTCCCTGCAACTCACTATGCTGGTTCAAACAATAAAGCTCAGCAACCCAGATCCGGATAGAAAAAAGTAGACCCTACCCAGGAGAGCAACAAGTGGCAAAACTAACCTTTTACGGGGCAATAGAAGGAGTAACAGGTTCAGCTTATCTGCTGGAAACCGAACATCTGAACATATTGCTCGACTGCGGACTCTATCAAGGCAGACGCGAGGAAGAAGAGCAGAACAAGGCTGGCTTTCCCTTTGATGTCAGTCAACTGGATGCGGTAGTTCTATCCCATGCGCATCTGGATCACTCAGGGCGTATCCCCAAGCTGTGTGCTGACGGATTTAATGGCCCCTTATACATGACCTATGCCACCGCTGATCTGCTGGAGGTAATGCTCAAGGACGCTGCATCACTACAGCAACGCGATGTTGAATGGGAAAACAAACGGCGCCGCCGATCAGGAAAAGAGGAGATCGAACCTCTTTACACCCTGGAAGATGTGGAATCAGCCCTGGATCTTTGTGTTGGCAGCCATTATGGAAAACGAGTGACGATAGAGGAGGGCGTTGATATTTGCTTCCGGGATGCCGGCCATATCCTTGGATCCTCTATTGTAGAAATCTATATACGGGAAAAAGGCGTTGAGAAAAAACTGGTCTTTTCTGGTGATCTTGGCAACAGCTGCGCTGCGCTCCTGTCAGACCCTGAAATCGTAGAGGAAGCCGACGTATTACTGCTGGAGTCTACCTACGGCAACCGCAATCACAAACCTCTGGACGAAACACTGGATGAGTTTGAGAGGATTATTGAAGAAGCCTCAAGCAAAGGTGGCAATATTCTGATCCCCGCCTTTGCGGTAGGGCGCACCCAGGAGATTATTTTCCGGCTTGGGCAGCTCTACCAAAAGGGCAAACTCCGCCATCAGGCGGTTTATCTGGACAGCCCAATGGCTATTGCCGTTACCGAGATTTATCACCGTTATCAGAATGTTTATAACCGGGAAGACGCTACAGAAATTGATCAGGGCAAGATCCACGCCCGCAACCAGGGCAAAAATGCCAGCCTGCATACATTTCTTCCGGTTTTGCGCTATACGACAACGACAGCGGAATCTATAGCCCTGAACAAAATTGCCTCCGGAGCCATCATTATCGCCGGTAGTGGTATGTGTACCGGGGGGCGTATAAGACACCACCTCAAGCATAATATCTGGAAGCGAGACGCACATGTCGTTATTGTCGGCTTTCAGGCGAGGGGCACTCCCGGTAGGGCTTTAGTCGACGGTTCCAAGGTATTCCGAATAGGCGGCGAAGAAATAGCCGTTCGCGCAACCATTCATACCCTTGGCGGTTTTTCTGCCCACGCCAGCCAATCGCAACTACTTGACTGGATAGAAAACTTCAGAAAACCCCACCCCAGGCTCTATCTGGTTCACGGCGAAGCTGAAACCAAAATAGAGTTTCAGAGCTTTCTTCAGGACAAGGGGTGGAAGGCTGAAATTCCCGACAAAGGTGAAAAAATCCTAATCTGACAAGCCACCTGGAGCACCTTATTTGGTGCTCACGGGCGGTGGGGGCTAGTCAGATTGAACGCCCGTTCTACTCAGGCCATACCTCAAGCGTAGCTGAATAGGTATGGTAATCAAAATCATAGTTCAGCCCGGCAGAAGCCTCCTGCTCAATTATCAGCTCGATAAAATAAAACCCGCCCTCAGGAAACTGGAAGCTCACACGCCCCTCGGCATCGGTAATCGCGGGAATTTCTGACCGGCTGTTTCTGTGTCGCGTGCCGTCACGCACAATCATTACCTCGTGACCTTCAGCAACTGGCTCTCCATCCATCAAAAACTGGAAGCAGATATCTTCACCTGCAAACAGATCGTTAGGATGTGAACCTTCACCCAGTTCAATACCTTCACCTGTAGGAACCAAGCTGTCAAAAGATATGCTGTTTTTGGTTACATAGGTTTCAGCGCGATTACTACTACGCCATACCGCAACATCCGTAACACCTTCAGGCAGCTCATCACCTTCAAAAACTCGTCCGGGACTACCCGCCGCTGTTTTAAATGTAGTTACAAGCAGGGAAGGGGCATCAGCTCTCAATTGATAGGTGCCGTCTTTATCAATTTGCACTGCCGTTACCGACTTGCGACCCAAATTGACCAAATCCTGAGCGGGGTAAACCGCACCGGACGGATCTTTGACCTGCAGCTGCAACCCGGCAAAAAAGTTGTCTCCCTCATCAGATGTGCCGCCATAGGCCATATCGGGATGGAAGAAATCATTCGATATACTGAGATCCAGACTGACCCACTGGGGTTCTGCACCGGAAAGACTGGTATGCGTGGGCAACACAAAGCGTGAATGCGCCGATGACACCGAACTGAAAAGGATTACAGTCGGAAGAATAAATAGATTTATCAGGTATTGTGCCGGTTTATTCATAGATATTAGTTCCAATTTTCCTTAGTTGCTTTCGTATTAACGAGCCTTTGTACTGATTGTTATCTCACCGAATTCCACATCACCCTGCAGCGAGAAATTTCCTTCTTCGTTAAGAGTGATGGCTTGACGGTAATAGCCCCGGCCTCCTTCCTCACGAGATGCTTCAAAATTGAGCAGGTAGTCGCCAGCTTCAACAGGGTTGCCGAAATTGTCATTTCCGTCCCAGAAAATTGTATAAACCCCCGGTTTACGGGTGGCTCCGGTAACAGCATCCAGCTGACCATCAGAAGAGGCGCTCCCGGATTTTCGCCACCACTGGCGTAAATCTTTCAGCCAAATATCGCCACTGCTGCCACCGTCCATGGTCTCACCTTCCTGATACCAGAGAGCGAGAGTAGCCACAGGTTGACGTCGATCGGTTTCCAACCAGACAGCTACGTAGGGTCGAAAATATGGACTGACATCAACCTCTGGAATTTCCAGGCTGATTTCAACAAGTGCGTTTTCTTCGTTGGCAAAACCTGAGCAAGTAAAACAAAGGCTGAATATCAGAGCGGATAAAATCTGTTCTCGTCTTTTCATAGGGTTAAACACTGACTGTTGGAACGAATAGAAAATAGATAAGGACTGGCGTAACCAAGCCCAACAGGGCGGAAATCACTCCCGCCTTTTGATACTTCTTGCCATGAAACAAAATGATCAGGCCGGTGATACTGAACAGACACATCAGTCCGGCACTTAGATCAATCACCCAGGACCAAACCTGACCGCTGTAGCGCCCTTTATGTAAATCATTGAGTATGCCAACGGCAGAACCTTTCTCGGTCTCCAGCCACATCAACTGTGCATTGGCGTCGACTATTACCGTGGCAAAACCAGCTGGAATAAGATACTCAATTACCAGCTCACCGAAATCAGCATCGATATCCATACTACTGGGAGCAGGCAAGCCGAAAGCCTGCCGACTGTATTGAACAATAGCCGTGGTATCAGGTGCCCAATCCTCTTCAATAGCGAGATTCCAGGATAAAAACTGTTGATCACTTATCTCCACTTCTTTACTGATCTCGCTATTGGCCGATTGATGGTACCAACTGTGGTTGAGGAATATCCCCGTTACAGAAAAGAAGATCAGCAAGGCAAAGAGGGCTGTAGAGCAGTAAACATGCACCCAGCGTGACAGTTTGAAAAAGCTAATCAAGCCATCGGACATGTTCTTTTGTTTGGACATTTCGTTCAAAACTCCCGGTTACGAACAAAGGCCGGGCAAATCTCACCCAGCCTTTGATTATCAAGCTGTCCGCTCTATCAGAAGCTATAGGAAGCAGTGAACTTCAGGTTTCTGCCAGGCTCATAATCCTGCAAGTAGAGGCTGCCAAAAAGTGGGTGGAAGCTCTCGCCGGTGCGGGATGATTGAGAGGCGTAGTATTCGTCAAAGAGATTATCAATCCCTAGCGTCAGTGCTACGCCTTCGATTGCAGCGGGAGTCCAATGCGCCGACACGTTGTGCACTATGTAGCCGTCTTTGGCGTTATCCAGGGTAGCACCATCAAGATCTATACCGGCATCCACATCATCTACAGCAAGGATATCCCAATGTAGAGACAGGTCTTTACTGGCTAGATGGTAGTCCAGATTCAGACTGATACTGTCCCCTTGTTGACGATCAAGTCTTGCTCCATCCAGGCTGGCATATTCGGCAAACGCATCCATTTCGCTCTCTGCTTGAGAGAAAGACAACAAAGAGCTCAATCCGCCAAATTCATAACCTATGTACAGCTCAAACCCGGTTATCTCCATATCACCTACGTTATCTTTACCATAGAAAGTAGTTGTCTCGGCGTAGTCGTAGATGTAATTGTCAATCTTGGTTTGAAACAAGGTAATCCCGGTACTGAAGTGCTCTCCACTATCGGACACATCTTCAAAGGCTAGGGAAAACTCGTTATTAATGCCGGTTTCCGCCTCAATATCAGCATTCGCTGTCTCAAACAGGCCTGCACCGGTGAAAACCTCACTGATTTCCGGCCCTTTGAATAACTGGGTACTGCTAACTTTTGCAACCAGCCCGTCGATTATTTTCGCTTCGCCGGCCAAAGCGAAGGTCACATCACTGAAGGTATCTTCAACAACGGTTGAATCCAGTTCATAGCTGTCGTAACGAACGCCCGGAATAAGCGTGAACCGGTCGTTCAACTGAATACGATCCTGTAAAAAAATACCCAGATTAGTAGCATTTTCAGAAGACTGGTCAACTCCTCCAGCCGTATAAATGGCCTCGTATTCAGTGTCGTAACTGATGCGCTCAAGACCGTAAGTTAACAGGTGAGAATCCAGTTCGGTTTCTGCCAGAAGATTGATACCGGTGTTTTCAGCTGTGCCTTCAACAATAGCCGCCCAGGTTGTATAGGCTGCGTTTTCAGCCCAACCACTCTCATCTCTGGTCAACTGACTTTCATTTTGAAACACCGAGAGATTCACAGAAGTGTGGTCTGACCAATCCAGCTCATAGTTCAGGCTAAGTGTTTCTCTTGTTAGCTCAGTTGGCCAGAGGAGGGGAATACCAAGTGCATTTGTAATAGCAAGATCGGTTGCAAGCCCCATATCCGGTCGATAGCTGTAATCACCCTCATCTTTATATGCTTCGTATCCCAGTTCCAAGCGTTGATTATCAGCAAGTTGCCACCCGAACTTCAGAAGTGCATCAGTCAGATCACCTTCAAGGCCTCGTACGGTTCCGTCTGTGCCTGCTATTAAGTCACCATTTGCGTCCTTGATTTCACCGCCGCCCACTTCATAGTTGTCTCTTTGTAATTGGTTGTAATAGGCCAAAACGTCAAAGGAATCGCTCAATTCGGCGTAACCTGTCAATGCCAGGTTAGTTCCAAAATTATCTCCATAACTGGTTTTGATGCGTCCACCGACTGTCTCATTACCTTCCAGCAACTCAGCTGCAGACTTGGTTCTGAAGCGAACCACGCCACCAAGACCGCCGTTTACAACAGAATTTGTACCGATC
>JBFHKI010000114.1:0-6382 GCA_041595415.1 Pseudomonadales bacterium
CCTTGTGGGCAATAGGTACCCCGCACAGGCTGTTCGCCTCGCCTTTCTGGCGTGCAATATCAGCTGCATCGGCACTGGCCAGTGCCTGTTCTTCGGTAATGCTGATAAAGCTGTTCAGTTCCGGATCCAGAGCCCGGATACGTTGCAGCAAGTCCGAGGTGATTTCCCGGCTGGAATACTCGCCCTTGGCGAGGTCGTCGAGAATCTCGCGAATAGTTTTGTTGTGCATGCTTATTACTCTATAACCCGTGGGACGAGGTAGAGGCCGTTTTCGACCTCCGGTGCTATGGCCTGAAAGTTTTCGCGCTGATCGGTTTCTGTTACCTGATCGGCACGCAGTCTTTGTGGCAAGTCCATTGGGTGTGAAAGGGCGGCCACATCCGCAGTTTCGACCTGTTTGAGTTGGTCGATCATGTGCAAAATGTTGGAGACACTTTCGGTGGTGGATTCAACCTCACGCGCATCGATAGACAAGCGCGCCAGTTGGGCGAGTTTTGCAACTTCGTCCGGTGTTAGAGACATTTTATTTCCGTGCAGGGAGTCATGATGGTCTGACTTATTTGTTGAATAAGGGTCGAAATCGAGAAAGCGCAGTAACTTATCATATTTGGCGCTTGCTCAAAATCCCTGCCGTTGTTACATTCGCTCGTTAATTCGAGTCTCCGCTCGTAATAACGCGCATTCGGAACAAAACCATATGATGAAAACTCTAAGAGGCATTGTTGCCAATGACCTCTCAATCGACCTAGGAACCGCCAATACTCTTATATACGTGCGCGACAAGGGCATTGTATTAAACGAACCTTCAGTGGTGGCTATCCGCCATATACATGGTCAAAAAATTGTTGAAGCGGTTGGTATCGATGCCAAGCGCATGCTGGGGCGAACCCCGGGCAATATCGTCGCTATCCGGCCACTGAAAGACGGTGTGATCGCCGATTTTCAGGTTACCGAAAAAATGTTGCAGTACTTTATTAAAAAAGTGCATTCAGCCAAGTGGTTTACACCCAGCCCCCGGGTTCTGGTTTGTGTGCCCTGTCAGGCAACAGAAGTTGAAAAGCGCGCCATTCGCGAATCGGTATTAAGTGCCGGCGCCCGCGACGTGCACCTGATCGATGAACCCATGGCAGCAGCTATCGGTGCAGGTTTGCCAGTAGAAGAAGCCAGTGGTTCCATGGTGGTGGATATTGGTGGTGGTACTTCGGAAATCGCTATCCTCTCACTCAGCGGTACGGTTTATTCGGATTCGGTCCGTATTGGCGGCGACCGCTTTGACGAGGCCATTGTCAATTTTGTGCGCCGCAAATATGGCAGTGTGATCGGTGATGCCACGGCTGAACGCATCAAACACGAAATCGGTACCGCCTTCGCCAGCAGCGAAGTGCGTGAAATTGATGTTCGTGGGCGTAATCTGGCCGAGGGTGTGCCCAAAAGCTTTACCCTGACCAACGATGAAATCCTCGAGTCCCTGCAGGAGCCTCTGGCAACCATTGTGCAAGCCGTCAAACGAGCACTGGAACAATCGCCTCCTGAGCTGGCGTCTGATATTGCCGAGCGCGGTATTGTCTTGACCGGTGGTGGTGCTTTGTTGCGCGATCTGGATCGACTGTTAACCCACGAAACCGGACTGCCGGTAATTGTTGCCGATGACCCTCTCACCTGTGTTGCACGTGGTGGAGGCAAGGCTATGGAGATGCTCGATAAGCGGCATATGGATTTGCTCTCTTACTAACTGGCGCAAAGGACGCTGATAGAGAGGGATAACCGACATGCCAGCTGACCGACATATATTTCGCGAGGGGCCAGCGCCCCTGCGTGGCGTGGTGATCTTTACTTTGTTGGCGGCCAGTTTGCTGGGAGTAAACTATTTTACCGACTGGCTGGATCCGGTACGTGCCAAGGCACTGGATCTGGTCGCTCCGCTTTATCACATCACCAATATTCCCGAGCGATTGCGCGACTGGAGCCAAGAAAACTTTGCCAGCCGCGAAGAGATTTTGGCCGAAAACCAAACCTTGAGAGATCAAAACCTGATTCTGCAAGCCAGGGTTTCAACCATGGCCTCAGTTGTTGCCGAAAACACCCGTTTGCGCCAATTGCTCAATGTTGCCGAACTGCTGGAAGCCCGGGTGCTGATTGCCGAGCTGGTTGGCATTCCTCCGGATTCTGAAACTCACAGATTGATCCTGGACAAGGGCTTGAATCAGGAGCTCTTTGTCGGACAGCCGGTGCTGGATGCACAAGGGCTGGTCGGCCAAGTGGTTTCGGTTGGCGAAGAGTACAGTGAGGTATTGCTGATCTCCGACCGAGGGCATGCAGTTCCGGTACAAAATTTACGCAACGGTGTGCGGGCTATTGCCGAGGGAACGGGTGATTTCCAACGTATTCGATTGCGTGACATTCCTGTCACCATGGATATAAAGGTCGGCGACGATATTGTTACTTCCGGTTTGGGTGAGCGGTTTCCCAAGGGTTACCCGGTGGGTGTGGTTACCTCAGTCAATACTATTGAAGGCTCGCCTTTTCTCGAGGTGCTGATTGAGCCGGATTCAAATCTGCAAACAACGCGACATATGTTATTGCTGTTTTCCGGTTGGGAATCGCGCTTTTCGGGGTCAGTCGAGGGGGGCGAATAAAATATGGTCCTGCCCGATCGAAAAGTTATCCCCCTGACGCTTTATCTGTTGCTGGTACTGATTGCCTGCATCATTTATTTACTGCCCATTCCCGGGTTGGCGAATGTTCGTATTGATGCTGTAGCCCTTCTGGTGCTCTATATGAACTTTTATCGGCCAGTGACCTGGCCCCTGACTCTGGGTTTTTGTACCGGATTGTTACAGGATCTGGTTGCCTTTGCTCCGCCGGGGCAACATGCCATGGGGCTGGTTATCATCAGTTTTTTGGCTCCTCTGATGCGAGACAGTTTGCGCATGGTATCGCCGGTCAAACAGTTGCCGATAATTATCGGCTTGCTACTCTTCCTGAAGTTTTTGTCCAGTTGGGTCACGGCCCTTAATCTGGGGGTGTTACCCAGTCTCGATGCGGTTTGGGCTGTTTTTCTGACCGCCATTTTCTGGCCGCCCATTGTCAGTCGTTTCGAAACCGATCCAAAAATTCGTCGCGCTCCCAGCTGAGTTATTTATATGATATTGCTTGCCTCTGCTTCCCCGCGTCGGGCTGAACTACTCAGACGCCAGGGAGTTGCGTTTCTGACGGCCGCTGCAGACATAGATGAAACACCTTTGCCGGGTGAGAGGGCTGGCGACTACGTACTCAGATTGGCAGAGCAAAAAGCCCTTGAAGTATTCCCTCTGATGTCCAAAAAAAATTGCCAGTTAGTTTTGGCGGCTGACACCACGGTAACCATTGACGATTTGATACTCGGCAAACCCTGCAGTTTCGAAGAATTCCGGGACATGATGGAATTGCTGTCGGGGCGAGAGCACAGTGTGCTTTCGGGTGTGGCCCTGATTGATGGCACACAAAAGCCGGACAGTTTTCTGGTAACCACTGCAGTGCGTTTCCGCAAAATCAGCACGGAAGAAATTGAAAGATATTGGCGATCGGGGGAACCAAAAGACAAAGCCGGTGGATACGCTATCCAGGGTTTGGCTGAGGCCTTTGTGGAACAGCTGCGAGGCAGTTATTCCAATGTTGTGGGTTTGCCGATAGCTGAGACTTTACAGTCTCTGCACAGCAGAGGTGTGGCGAGTCACCTCTATCACCCCGGATAAAATGCATTGTATTCCGGCGGTTTGTCGGAATGTTTAGGGCAGAATAGGGTCAAATGGAAGATGCCCTGTTTTTGGCAGGGGCAATGCTGGAGATTTGCATAGAAACCCCATAATTTTATTCAGTCCTATTGCTATTATGACTGGACTTAAAAAGTATCACTGGTTTCAGGCAATAGTGACTCAAAAACGAGATATATGCGGCGACGAATAAAACAAACGGCAGACTTTTGTCGTTGGAGCCTTTACCTCGCCATCGTGTTGGCGGCGGTTTTTCTGCTGTTGTGTCGTTTGCTGATCACGCACCTCTATTTCTATCAGGCGCAGATTGAAACCTACCTCAGTGAATCACTTTTAACCAATGTTACTGCAGAGGAGGCCCGGGGAGTATGGGATACCCTCTATCCAGTAATTGAGCTGGAATATATCCGCATAGGCCAGAATCCGGTTGACCCCGGACTCGATGCCAGCTTTGTGCGCGCAGTCCCCAATTACTGGCAAAGCCTGTTGCGCAAAACGGCTATTTGGGAAGAGTTGTCCATTGTTGATTTGAGCATAAGCCTTAATCAAAACACCGATGGATCATGGGTGATAGCGGGTATATCAACCAATTCCGGCAATGGATCGGGGCCTTCGTTTGGAGCAGCACAAAAGCTGGCCGATATGCTGTTTCGCAGTCGCAGTATCGAAATTCAAAATCTCGATCTGGATTACGTTTTTGCCGACGGCCGCAACTTCAATCTGAAATTTTCCGAGATGTTTGCCGAGAACGAGAGCGATTTCCATCGTATTAGCCTGAAAGGGCAGGTCGACGGGGATGAAAACGGGGTTGAAGCTGTGCTCGAATTGTCCGGTTCCGATTACCAGTTTCGCAATATGCAGGGCCAAGCCTATATTGCGCTTTCCGGTGCGGATATGAGCAATTTGTTTGCGGCTGTGCTGGAAGGCTATCTCGATGATTCGACCGAAATACCAGCCGTGGCACAGGGGGAAATGTGGTTTGAAATCGGTCGGGGTGCCGAAGTCGAAATGTTTGGCGAAATAGAGGTGGCGGGGCTGGATTTGGATTCTCTCGACGCCCCGCTCAGTTTTGATTCGCAGATCTGGGGCAAACGCACTCAAGCAGGAGATTGGCGTTTTGACTTTACCGGTCTGAACCTGACGCTGGCCGATCAGCAGTTACAAGATGTGAAGCTGTCCTTGCAAACCCAGGATGAGGGCATTCGGGTATTTTCCGAACAAATTGCCTTGCAAGATCTGGCTGCCAAATTGGTTGATCTGGAAGTAACTCCCGAGAGATTGCGCGATGCTTTGCTGAAGCTGTCGCCAAGAGGTGAACTGCTCTCCGCCTCCTTGCTGATACTGGACGGCGACTCCGGTTCTCGCTGGTTACTGGATGGCAATGTCGAGTCCACCTATGTGCAGTCATATGGTGGCGTGCCACGACTGGAGAATATAAATGGCTACTTTGTGGTTAACGAGGAAGGCGGCGAGTTCCTGATCGATGCGGTAGATGCCAGTGTCCACTTCGACAAACTCTTCCAGCAGAAAATTTTCAACAGCAAACTTCAGGGCCAGGTCGGTTGGCGACTGATGCGCAACAATGGCGAGCTGCATGTTTATAGCGATGCGATCAGATCGACCGATGAATACGGAGCCGAGGGTGTCACACAGTTCCACCTGGTAACCCCCTTGAAGCAGGGCGACTTCTATTCGGACTTCACCCTGATCAGCGGTATGCGCCAAGGCAGCGCCGATTTGTGGCCACGTTACCTGCCAACGAAAGCGGATGATTCGCTTTTTGACTGGTTCAATCACTCAGGTATTGAAGGAAATGTGCCAAGTATAGGATTCATCTATCGCGGATATATTCGGGATGGCTCGGAGTACCCCAAAACCATACAGTTGATGGGTGATCTGGAGCAGGGCGAATTGCAATTTGCACCGGACTGGCCGCGATTGATGCAAATAAGTTCGCGTTTTGGTTTGTCCGATCGCCGATTTTATACCCATCTGAATTCCGGGCAGTTGCTCGATGCATCTCTGCAGAGCGGCAGTGTGGAAATCCAGATATCCGATCAGTCGCAATTGCAGACCTCGGCTCGAGCCAGTGGCGATCTGAATGACTTGCTGGACCTTTTGCGTCTTACCCCGGCCCGTGTCGCCGTAGGCGATTCGCTGGACGACTTGCGGTTTTCCGGGCAAGCCGAGGTGGATTTCCAGCTGCAGCAGCCCTTGGCCAAAGAAATCAGTTCCGATCAGGTTCAGGTGTCGGCCCAGGCGGATCTGTCCGCTGTGAATCTCGATATTGAGACGCTTGATCTCAGCTTTGAATCTATTACCGGCCCCATCCTCTTTGATGAAAAGGGATTGCAGTCGGAAGGTTTCTCAGCGCAGTTTTGGGGCAAGAGGGTCGAAGGTAATATTCATACCGATGGCCGCACCCAGATCGATATGCGTTCAGAGATGGATATGGATCGTCTTGTCGAGCGTGTAAATGATCCCCTGCTGCACAAGCTGACGGGCAGTTTACAGTTCGACAGCCAGCTGCTTATTCCCTTGGATCGCAGTGAGACTGCACAATTTCAGCTGCATTCTGACTCGACGGGTGTCTTTTCTGACCTTCCGGAACCCTTATTCAAAGAGGAAGA
>JBFHKI010000115.1:0-6378 GCA_041595415.1 Pseudomonadales bacterium
AAACAGGGATTTGCCCTGTTCTGCGGCCAGTTCGCCATTGATCCAGACCGCTTCCGGTCGGGCCTGCTCAAGATCCTCAATCACCAGAAAATCGGCGATCCGCCCCGGAGTAATGGAGCCGATAAGGTGATCGAGTCGGTAAAAAATAGCGGCGTTCAGGCTGGCCATACGATAGGCCTGCAGTACGGGTACTCCGCACTTGATAGCTTCGCGCACATGGTGGTCGATATGACCCACCCGGTGCAGGTCGTCGATATGCCGATCGTCGGCACAGAAAGAAAAGAAGGGATAGCCACCTTCAACGGCCTCCAGATCTTCAAACACCATAGGCACGTTGTCGTTCATGGAGCCCGACATGACGGTGATCATCATTCCCAGCCGCACACGTTCCAGCACTTCTTCGGTGTTGAAGGCGTTGTGATCGTCGGATATTCCGCAGGCCGCGTAGCTCCACAGGGCTTCATCCGAAACCCGGGCGGTATGTCCGGTGTTGCGACGGCCCGTTGCCAGAGATTGGGCGTACATGCGCGCGGCCCGCTCATCAAATCCGAAGGGAGTCGATTCGCCGACGGTGGCGGCATTGCTGAGCGCCAGGCGTTCCAGCTGTTCTGCCTCGGTGACCGTGGCCCCGCCCAGTTCCAGGCCGGGGTTGCGCGGGATTCGGCTGGATATCTGTTGGAAGATTTTCAGGGGGGTAGAGGTCTTGCCCGCCCAATCCATGGCTTCGGCGCCCAGTACGTTGCCTATGCAATTTGGGTCGGCCAGCACACAACCGGTGCCTTTGGGTATCACGCAGCGGGCAAACTCACCCGGCGTCACCAGGCTGTATTCAATATGCAGATGGGTGTCTATATAAGTGGGCGCAACAAACTTGCCCTTCAGATCAATCTCTATGTGCGTTTTGTCAAAGTGGCCGCATGGAGTGACAGCGGCAATATGTCGGCCACTGATGATCAGGTCTCGCTCCAGAATTTCGTTGGAGTGCAGTGAGAGGATTTTGCCTCCCCGGAAGATGATGTCAGCGGGCTCCTTGCCAGCGGCTACTGCGTGAATCTTTACCAATTCTTCGGCCGTGGCCGCTAAGTGTTCGCCTAAAGTTTGATGCATCTACAAAAACCTGAACAAGTGGACAACAAATAATCTAATGCAAGTTGCATGCCTAAAAGTAGCGGATTCTTTAAGGCATGGTAATTGCTTTACATATGGTCAACTAAGTTCGGTTTTTGCCATTAAGGCGGGATCGGTGTGCCTTTATAAGGCGTTTTTTCTCTCTACTTTGGGGCAAAAATAATCATGTCGAATACTTCAGCACTAAATTGGGTCGCTCAAAAACTGGATAGCTACTTTTTGGTAAGCCAGCGAGGCTCAAATCTCAAGAAGGAGGTGCTGGCGGCTTTGACCACCTTTGCAACCATGGCCTATGTGTTGGCAGTACACCCTTTAATCATGGCTGACGCCGGAATGGACAGGGCGGCGGTGATTACTATTACCGCCCTGATCTCATGCCTGTTTTCAATTCTGATGGGTCTGATGGCCAACCTGCCTATAGTGCAGGCACCCGGAATGGGGGCAAATGGACTCTTTGCCTACAGCATAGTCCTGTTGATGGGGGTTCCGCTTGAAGCGGCCTTCGGTTTGATTTTCTGGAGTGGGACCTTCTTCTTGATACTGACTCTCACAGGTATCCGGCGTATGTTGCTGGACGCCTTTCCCCATGCTCTGAAATGCTCCCTGACCGCCGGTATAGGTCTGTTTATCATGTTAATTGGCCTCAAGGGTGCGGGCATAGTAATTGGAGCACCAGCGCCGACTCTGGTGCAGATAGGTAATATCGCCGATCCGGCGGTGATGCTCTCGATTGCTGGTATTGCTCTGGTTATGGGTTTGATGGCCAGAAAAGTTCCAGCCGCTTTGTTGATTGCAATTGTCAGCATAACCATTGCTGGTCTGTTTGTTCCCAGTAGTTCAGACGCGGTAGCCAAGGTGACACAAATGCCAACGGCTATCTTCTCAGCTCCGGTTTCCTTTAGTCAGTATTTTATGACTCTGGATTTTGGTTATCTTTGGAAGAACTTCGGTAGCGCCTTTCCGGTTTTGCTTACTCTGATATTTTTTGATCTGTTCAGTTCGCTGGCCGCTATGAACGCCATGTGTCAGCGCGCCGGATTGGTGGATGAAGAAAACAATATGATAAAGCCAACCCAGGCTCTGTCGGCCGATGCGTTGGCCACCATGGCGGCCGGTATTATGGGTACCTCCACTACCAACTGTTATGGTGAGTCGGCTGCCGGCATTGAAACCGGAGGACGTACCGGGCTGGTGGCAATCTTCGTTGGCCTGTTCTTCTTTCTGGCCCTTTTTATCAATCCTTTGTTAATGGTTATTCCGGTACAGGCTACGGCCCCGGCTCTGGTTTTTATCGGCTTGCTGATGTTTGCCGAAGTCAGCAAGATCGACTATCAGGATTTGGTCATGAGCGGCAGCGCCACCATGATGCTGATAATTATGGCTATTACCTCCATCAGCGACGGCATGGCCATGGGTATGATTATCTACGTGGCGGGAATGATGATCACCGGGCGGGCGAGGGAAGTCCATCCGCTGTCCTATATCCTGGCTGTCTGTTTTGTCTTTTATTACATCTTTGTTCCGGTCTGACAGCATTCGGACCTGAATTCATCAACTGTTACCAGTGGCTGGGAGCTCGTCTGCTCCCGGCTTTGCCTTTTTATAGTACCCCGCAACCTGACTCATCTATCAAAGCTGATTAGAGCATTCTGATTTTTTCTAATTCTGTACGGACAGACTTATATATCTTAATGATATGTTATATCATTTCTAATCCGTGGTTCTCCGCTGAACCGCATCTGATAAACAAATCAAAGACAGAACAGGAAAACTCATGAATTTAAACATTGGCAAAGTTGCCTTGAGGTTGAGTCTATTCGGCCTCGCTTTTGCGCCCCTGGCCGCATTGGCCCAGGAGTCGTCGGATGATTCCTATAAAGATATGGATCATCTTGTGGTTACAGCCACGCGAACGGGAATTGACAGTAAAGATGCGCCAGCCGGTTTTACGGAAATAAACCGCGAAGAGATTGATCGAAAAATGGCGACAAGTCTGGCTGAAATACTTCAGGACGTTCCCGGTATTGCAGTGGATGACGAGCTCGATGGCCGTACCCAGGTGCGCATCAGGGGGTTTGAACCTTCCCAGACACTTATCCTGCTGAATGGGCGCAGGGTGAACAACACGGATGAGTTACAGGGACATAGTGATTTTCGTTTGACCCAGATCCCCTCGGCAGCTATCCAGCGGGTCGAAGTGGTTCGTGGTCCAAATTCATCGCTTTATGGCGCGGATGCTTTGGGTGGTGTTGTGAATGCTATTTTACGGCCGCCTTCTGAAGAATGGACAGGCCGCGTTCAGGCTTATAGCGCAGTGGTTGACAACGAAAGCAGCAGTCAGGAAAACCGTCTGTCTTTCTATTCTGCAGGGCCGCTTAGCCCAAAAATAGGCGCGATTGTCAGCCTGGATAGGGTGGATAGAGAGGCTATCCCCAATCCGGACGGGTCTGGTGAAGATGAAATTGAATCCAGGGAGTCACTTAATGGTTTGGCCAGTCTGTTTTACCGTCCTTCCGAGCAACATGAATTTGAGCTGTTTTTTACCGGTAGTGACGACCTGAGAGAGGCCCGGCAAGCAACGAGTGCAACACGAGAAACGGATATCCTTCGCTACAGTACCGGTGTGCGCTATGACTTCAGCGGGGAGCAGTGGAACAGTCGTTTCGATGTCTACCGTTCGCGCAGTGAAACCGACACGGTGCATTCAAACCGGTTGGACAAACATACCGATGATATTGCCGACCTGAGCGGTTCCTGGACTTGGGCAGAAGATCATGTTCTGACGCTGGGAGCCGATTACCGCAAAGAGCACTACTGGCGAGAAACCAGCGGTACGTTGGACAACGACGATAGCGTGGTACATCGGGGAGCTCTGATCCAGCAACGCAGCACTCTGATGGACAGCAAGTTGATTGTGACTCTGGGTACGCGTTTTGATGATCACACAAACTACTCGGGTGAGGTTAGCCCGCGGGCGGGCGTCGTCTATGTGCTTTCGGACAGCTTGCGCTTGAAAGCAGACTACGGACAGGGCTTCTCGGCACCGGATTTGCGACGTGCTGACGCCGACTATGACTACACCTTTTCAACCATACCCTTGCAGCTTCTGGGCAATGCCGACCTTGAACCGGAACGCAGCGAAAGCTGGAGTATGGAACTGGCCCATGAGACCGAAAATGTACAGGCCGCTTTCACGGTATTTCGCAACAACATTACCGATCTGATCGATCTGTACTGTATTGAATACTGTGACGACAGCACCCGCCCCGTTGGAGAGAACGAAGTGCGCATCTACTCGAACGTGGATTCGGCTGTTACCCAGGGAGTGGAATTAAGTTATCGACAGGAGCTGGCGCAGCGGGCGAGCATCGCTTTCAACTACACCTATCTGAACACCAAAAACGAGCAAACCGATGAAGCTCTTGAGGGTCGCCCCAAGAGCCGGATGAACATTTCCCTGAATTTGTCACCCTGGCAACAGGCTGAACTCAGCTTGCGTAGCGAATATACCGGTTCGCGTCTGGACGGTTCTGACTGGACGCAGGATTACACCCTTTTTCACCTTGGCTTGAGCCAGCAGATCGGTACTCAATGGCGAGTACGCGGTGGTGTCAATAACCTCACCGACCAGCGTCTGTCAGATATCGATGTTAATTACACCAATGAAATTCGCGGTCGAAACTACTACCTGTCGGTTGATTGGGAATTCTAGGCATGAGCTTGCGATTTTCGTTAGTGTCTTTGGTATTGCTGTTTTTACTCCTGTCGTCTGGTCCTGTCAGATCGCAGACGACAGGGGAGCCCAACCTGCTGATTTTGGGTAATGAAACCATAATGCCGGGCATGCTCTCCAATTTGAGACAACTGGCTGCCGAGCAGGATGTCAGCTTTGCTGGTTTTCTGGTCGAACAGCTTTTGAGAGAACCCCAGACAATACCTGGGGCAGCCAAACTGGCTGTGTTTTTTGCCCCTAGTCATGCTTTGCCGGCAGGTGATCAGTTGACCCAGTGGCGAAGCCAATTGGCGCTCAGCGATACCCCCTTTATCTTGATACAGGGGGGGCAGGTTGAGGCAGAACGCATTGATTTTGAGCAGGCGCAACGGATAGCGAGCTATATCTCAGAAGGTGGGCGTGCCAATCTGGATTCGCTGTTCCGGTATCTGACCGGCCCGGTATGGGCAAGACATAGTCTGCCTGTGCCCGATCCGGTTGTTTATCCTGAGCTTGGCTTTTATCACCCCGATGCCGAGCAACAGATCTTTGCCAGCATTGAGGAATACCAGCAGTGGTATGGTGACTTTGGCGATCGTCCGGTAGTGGCTGTTGCGGTTCATGACAGTTATTTACGCGACACACTGACGGACTGGATAGATACCGCGATCAGAGATATCGAAGCCTCGGGAGCGGTGCCTCTGACAATCTACTATCCGGTGCAAGGTGCGGGAAACCTGCCCCGATTGTTGACACACAATGACGAAATAGTTGCCGATGCTCTGCTGTTCTTCCGCGTCTCTCTTAATCCTATAGGGCGAATTGAGGATTTCGCCGCAATGGGAATCCCGGTTTTACAGGGTTTGATTTACCGGGATGGTGACGAGGCCGATTGGCGTGAGGATGCGGAGGGCTTTCCCCGTGGTTCTGCGCCCTTTTATTTCAGCATGGCAGAAATGGCGGGTGTAACCGATCCCACCCTTGTTGCGGCTGAGCGCGATACCGACCAGCAAGTTGTTGCGGTTCAACCGGAGATGGGTCTGCTGATTCAACGGGCGTTGAATACGGTAGAACTGCAACGCCAACCTAATCAGGACAAAAAGGTTGGTATATACATCTATAACTATCCTCAGGGTGATACCAACTTCGCCGCATCCAACCTGAATGTTCCGGCCAGTTTGCTGACAACATTTGAACAGATGTCGGCGGCCGGTTATCAACTGGAAGTGCCGTCACTGGAAGAGATAACCGAAGCTGGCAAGCGGTTGGTTGGCGCCTATTACTACGACGCGGATCGCGAGGCGCTGTTGGATGCGGATCTGGCCAGTCTGTTTCCTCTGGAGGAATACCAGAGCTGGCTGGCAAGCAAAGGTGAATCCTTTCAACAGACTGTGAGTGGCAAATGGGGTGCCCCCGATCAGGCGCAAACCCTGATAGAGCGCGATGGCAAAAAATACTTTGTGATTCCCCGGCTGCAAATCGGCAATGTGGCGCTATTGGCCCAGCCATCCCGTACCCTCAAGGATGGCCCCGAGGAT
>JBFHKI010000116.1:0-6357 GCA_041595415.1 Pseudomonadales bacterium
GCCAAGGCCTTTGGAGTTTTCTACCGAGGTTGGGCAGCAAATGAGTTATAGCCTGCAGGATGGCTCCGAAATACGCTTGAATACCAATTCAAAGGTTCGTGTGGACTTTAGTGATGAGCAGCGCGTCGTCTACTTGCAATATGGCGAAGCGCATTTCGATGTGGCCAAGGATGCTGATCGTCCCTTTGTTGTCTACGCTGGTGACGGAATGGTGTTGGCTGTGGGTACTGCCTTTAATGTTCAGTATGAAGACAGCGATTCAGTGAATGTCATCGTTTCTGAAGGCACAGTGAAGGTGTTTTCCGGGGTTACCCAGCGCAATCAGGAGCCGCTTCTGTTGATCGACAGTGGTACCAGACTGCCAACATTAGGCAATGTTCCTGAGGCCGAGGGCGGAGAAGATTATTTCCGTGAAGTGGTGCTTGAGGCTGGGGAAGCTGCACTCTATTCTCAGCGGCGCGTGGTTAAAGAGCCGATTGACGAGCAGGTTCTTCTGGAAGAGCTGGCGTGGCGAGACGGTATTTTGGTTTTCCAGGGCGAGACTCTGGCGCAAGCTTTGGCCGAAATCTCACGTTACACCAATCGAGAGCTGGTTATTGTTGATCCCGCCATTCGTGATACCAGCGTGGGTGGGCGATTTAAAACCAACGATATTGATGCCCTTGCAGACTCTTTGGCCCTTGGTCTGAATATCCAGACTCAAGTTGGTGAAGGGGGACGCATTTTATTTTCGGCAAAATAAAAAAACACTATTTTACCATTTCGGCTGTTTGGCCGCGCAACAAAGAGGGTAGGATGCTGCTTTGCAGCTTTTTGCTCTAAAAAAATATAACAATAAAAAATATCGGGGAATGAAGGGTTTTTGATGACAAGCCACTCATATAGGCACGGGGAGAGAAAAATTACTCACAGTAGTGGGCTTTTTTTGTTCCTGTGTTGTGAGGAAGAGGCTGGATCAAAAATACAAAAACCAGAGTTCCTTTGGGGGGTGATATTTTTTTTCCTGCTGGTTGTGCCCTTTGCGAAAGCAGTTGCACAACCCTATCTCTTCGATGTCCCACAGCAAAGTGCAGATGGCGCGCTAACTTCGCTCGCTGATCAGGCTGATATCACCGTAGTATTTGATTTCGAGCTGGTCAGTCAGTATCAGGCCAATGCAGTAGAGGGGGTGTATTCCGTTCCCGAAGCTGTCGACTTGTTGCTTGAAGGAACCCCGCTGGGGTTTGATTTTGGCGATAGCAACCATCTGGTAATTACTCAAGACAATGTTTCAGATGAGATTAGTAGTATGGGAACTTCGAAAAAGAATAATCTATTAGCTGTTTTTGCCGGCTTTCTGGTCGGGGGTGGGGCTGTTCCACAGGTCGTTGCTCAGGATGCACCGACTGTTAGCCGATCTCTTGAAGAGATTGTAGTAACTGCGCGTAAGCGTGAGGAATCTCTGCAAGACGTACCGGTAGCTATTACCGCCTTGACCGAAACGGCCATTGAAGATGCCGGTATCGATGATCTAGGCGACGTGTTGGATAACACTGTCGGTATGGTCTACAACGAGCGAGATGGTAACCGTGCCCAAGCCTACCCAGGTGTTCGCGGTATAAAATCCTTCACCGGTGGTGGTGACCGGGTTTCAACCTTTGTGGATGCCATGCCGGTTGCCGGTTCACAGGCAACCATTCAGTTTATTGATGTTGCAGGAGTTGAGGTTTATCGCGGACCTCAAAGTGCAGTATTTGGACGTTCAGTTTATGCTGGAGCGTTAAATTACAGCTTGCGCCAGCCCAGTCTGGATGGACAGGAAGGTGTGGTGAACGCACAGATTGGACAAGATGGTCGATCTGCCTTGAGCGGTTACTACACGACTGATTTGATTCAGGACACTCTTGGCATTTATCTGTCTGCTTCGCGTGATAAATCCGACGGCCCTGGCAGCGTGGTTTCCAGTGATGGCTACAAAATGGGAAGCCGCGATAGCGAGCATTACAGTATTGCTTTGGCCTTCCAGCCGACAGACCAGCTGGATATGACACTTCGATATAGCTCAACTTCTCTGGACGACGGTCCGGCGCCGGATTACAACCTGGATCCTGCAACCGATTCAAACTATGTCGATTCTCCGACAGCCGGCCGCGCACCACTTTATTATGGTGAGCTGCGCTACTCGGATGAACCCGACTTGTTCCGTAACTTTTGTGTCGATGACTCAAACTGTATTACTGATCCGGGTTGGGAGCTTGAGCGCGAAAGATTGGCATTTGACGCCGACTACGCATTCGACAACGGCCACAGCTTGACCTTCCGTACCTTCACTTCTGAAGATACGGTGCTTGATCTCGATGATCAGGACAACACTAACTTTACCACCGGCTTTGTAGTCAACATGGGTACAGATACCTATATTGACGAAGAGTATTATGAGTTGGTTTGGACTTCTCCGGACGATCAGCGGCTGCGCTACACTCTGGGCTATTCCCAGTACGACTATTTCAATGAAAGCGTTGCTTACTTTATTCATCCCTCAGCTGATTTGTTGAACGGGGTCGGATCTACGCCTTCAATTCTGACTCAGACAGTAAAAAACAAAGGTGTTTTTGCCGGTTTGTTCTATGACATTACCGATGATCTGACACTTTCTGTTGAAGGTCGTCAGCAAGAAGATGATATCTCTGCATCTGATCCGGATCCTACTGACGAAAACGTACCTCAGTCTGTTTCCGAGACCTTCCTGCCGCGTATCGCCTTGAATTACGCGCTCACGGATACGGTCAGCCTGTATGCGCAATACGCCAAAGGTGTACAACCTTCGAGCATCAACACTGTTGCAGTGGCTCCTCTACAGCGTGCGACTGCTGCTGCCCTGGGTGAAATTACTGTAGCCGGACAGACTTTTGACTCAGCTATACCCTTCCTTAACGATGTTTTGGCGGTTGATGAAGAGCTGCTCTACAACTACGAAATAGGAATGAAAGGAACCTTTCTGGATGGTCGTCTAAGCCTCAATGCAGCACTTTTCAAAATCGAGACTGAAGGTTATGCAGAAACAGGAAACCTTTTCTACTTCCCTGACGGTGGTACCGATTTTGATTCGACTGATATTTTGGCGGCAATTGAAGCTTATGGTGCGGCCAACAGTATTGCTATCCTGGATCAGACGCTCAGTGAAACAGCCCTGCGGGTTCGCGGTGCCGTGAATATTGCTGATCTGAGTTCCAAGGGTTTGGAGCTGGATGGTGTCTACTTGCTGTCTGATAACTGGGAGCTGGCAGGCCAGTTCACCTATCTGAGCACCAAGTTTGACAACGGTTGTAGCCCTATGGGACCAGTGTTCGGTCTGGAAGAAACTGAATTGGTGCTGGCAAGTGGTGGCACCATGGCCTGTACGGATATCAGTGGAAATGATTTCCCATACATCCCCGAAATACAGCTGGGTGCAGCACTGACCTATACCGACCAGTTGGATAACGGTTGGGATTGGTTTACCCGTCTTGATATGCGCTATGAAGATGAGCAATACATGGACTGGTTTAATGCTGGCTATCTGCCTTCTTCCACCAAGTTCAACCTGCGAGCTGGCATAAATACCGGCAGCCTGCGTGTTGAAGCCTATGTTGAAAACCTGACGGATGACCGAACTCCTCTGGGTGCACAATACGAGCCTGCCCGGAATGAGATTCAGGCTTATACCTCTAATGCTGGCCCTGATTACAACACCGGGCTAAATGTTGCCATTGCCTATCCACGTGAGATGGGCTTAAAGGTTAGCTACAGCTTCTAACCAGTGCTTTTGATCTCCTCCTCGGCACATTCGAGGAGGAGTATCAAGCTCGGATCCAAAATTTTCCCTCCGGCGTTTTCTGTTCCTAAGACGCCATTCTTGGGTGGTTGGACCGTTGAGCTGAAGGCCGGATTTATATAGACCGGTTTTGCTCACGCCAACCGCCATTTTTTTGTATATCTTTTTGTAAATTGCAGGAATGCTTGTCTGTTATTTAGTAATAGACAGGTTTTGTTTCATTTGCAAAAGCTCGTTTATAGCCAGTTCGTGCGTTTATATCATCTGCCTGACTCTTGCCCGAATCCTCTGGTTTAAAAAAGCTAAAAAATAATTAATAGGAATATAGGGTTTTAGGTTTCATAAGGCTCTAACCTGTATGGGGAAGAAGAAATTCTATGAAAAGATGCTTATTTCCCAGCTGTGAAGATGTAAATGGGGGGGTAAATCTCCAAAATAGGAGATCGTTTTAAATCATTTTTGTGCATGTTGTATTAGTTGCACAATCCCAATTCTTCGAAGTTCCACAGCAAAGTGCAAATGGTGCGTTAACCTCGTTCGTGAGGCTGGGTGGTATCAATTTTTGGTTCCGTCCCGGTGATGCGTAGAGATAGCCCAGTGCAGTCAGCTTTGGGAGCGTTATTCGGCCACGTGAGCCGTCTGCCCTTGCTAGGGGAAATCTTGTTGCAGCTCATATTTGAGGGCGACGACCATCTGATAAAAATTCAACATAATAAATTGGATGGAATAAAAACTATGGGAATGTCGAAAAAGAAAAACCTACTGGCACTCTTAACCGGTCTGACGGTCGGTGTAGGAGGGGTTACACAGGTCGTTGCACAGGATGCGCAAGCTGGGGTGAGGACGCTTGAAGAAATAGTAGTTTCCGCACGTAAACGTGAAGAGTCGCTTAGTGAGGTACCAGTAGCTATCAGTGCCTTTACTGAAACTGGACTGGAAGACGCAGCTATCGAAAATCTCGATGAGCTTCTGAATATGACAGCCGGTACGGTATATAGCGATACCAATGGCAACAGGGCGACGGCGGCTCCTGGTGTTCGGGGAATCAGAGGCGGAAGTGTCGGGGGAACCACACGTATTTCTACCTTTGTTGACGGAATGCCTATGATAGGTTCGCAGGCCTCTATCAACTTTGTTGATGTTCAGGGTGTTGAACTTTACCGTGGTCCGCAAAGTGCGGTTTTTGGCCGGTCAGTATTTGCCGGGGCCATCAACTACACTTTGCGAAAGCCTTCTTTGTCGGAGATGGCTGGGGGAGTGAATGGACAAATTGGTTCGGATGCGCGCGCTGCTGTTAGCGGATGGGTTTCCTCGCCAATTATTGAAGACACTCTGGCTATTGGTATCTCCGCAGCTCGTGATTCATATGGGGGGCCGGGGCAGATTAAGTCTACCGATGGTTACGATATGGGTACTCGCGATACCGAGTATTACAGCGTGGCTCTCGCTTTTGAGCCAACCGACAAGATCAGTGCCAACCTGCGTTATACCGCTACCATGCTGGATGACGGCTCTGCCGCAGATTACAACCTCGATCCTGCTGATCACCCGGATCAATATGTTGCCGCCGCAGCTAATTTCGATGAGTTTGGCGATCGTATTCCTGGGTCTAACTATGCGCCTATGTTCTATGGTGCGATCAACATTGAAGACGATCCTGTCTTGTCTCGTAACTTCTGCTACCAGTACGGCGAGCCAGATCAGAACTGTATTCTGGATCCGGGTTGGGAGATGGATCGAACACGTCTGGCCTTCGATATCAGCTATGAGTTTGATAACGGCGGCAGTCTGGCATTTAAAACCTTCAGTTCGGAAGATGTGCTTTTTGATATAGATGATCAGGATAATACCGATGAAGCCATTGTTGCCATGTCACTGGTAAACATGGGGGTAGATACCGAAATTGAAGAGAACTACTACGAAGTGGTATGGACTTCTCCCGATGCCGAACGTCTGCGTTATACCTTGGGTTACTCACAGTATGACTACGATTATTACAACGCAGCTTACTTTATTCACCCATCAGCCCAGAGTGCTGAGGGCACGCCGAATGTGCCTGGCATAACTACCCAGACAGTTACTAACAACGGGGTATTTGGTGGTGTTTTCTATGATTTGACGGATCAGGTAACGATCTCTTTTGAGGCTCGTCAGCAGCATGATGAAATTAGTGCGGCAGACCCAGATCCTACAGATAACAATGTACCCGAAGCCATTTCGGATACCTTCCTGCCGCGTTTGTCTTTGCGATACGCACTAACGGATGAACTGAGTTTTTATGCCCAGTATTCCGAAGGTGCACAGCCTGCAACCATTAATAACCAAGCTGTGGGTACCATTCAGCGTGCCGTGGCTGCCGCGATGGATGGTTTGGTCGTAGATGGTATTACGCTCGATTCGGCTATTCCTTTTCTCGACTCGGTTTTGGCGGTTGATGAAGAAAAGTTGAAAAACTACGAAGTTGGCATGAAGGGACAGTTTCTGAATAATCGACTCAGCTTGAATGCGGCCTTATTCCTGATCAAAACGGATTCCTACGCTCAAAACGGCAATCTGTGGTTTTA
>JBFHKI010000117.1:0-6322 GCA_041595415.1 Pseudomonadales bacterium
GGATCAACAACAAGACTGCCGACAGAAAGAATTGCGACAAAAGGCAGTAGCGACTGATACTGGTTTGACTTAATAGCCTACGAGATCAGGGTTATCCAGAGCTTAGAATCAAAGGTAGGGAAATGTGGACCGAACTATCCAGAGGTTTCGGGCATGTCCGGGCGGCGCTTGATGGCATGGAAACTATGGCGCAACCTGTATTGCCAAAACTTTCCGATGGAAAAATATACTTTCTTTCCGCTGGACTTGAGCCACTGCCTACGCAAGCTAATCGAGGTGCTATAAAAAATGCGCATAATCGGAATTCTCATCCTGTTAATAGGCACCGCTTTGCTGGCTTGGTCTGCGGTGGTTGGTTTGTCCTTTTGTGGTATTTATCTGATGGGTTTTATCGGTACCTCCGGGCGCGAGGCGGGTGGTGAACTGGCCCTTATGCTACTTCTGACAAGCCTCGGGATGGGCGGCGGGTTTCTGATCGCCTGGCTGGGTAGAAACCTGATCCGGCACAAGAAGCCTGATAAGCCGTCTTAGTCTTTTTATGGGAGCGCTGTATTTTTGATGGCTTCTGTACAGTGGTTATACTTCCTTTTTTGGGTCGGAATGAATAGATGAAGTTTTTGGTTTTTCTGGGTTCTGTTCGCGATAGTACGCCGCCGAAACCGGCCCGCCTCGGCTTGAGGGTGGCAAAAGCCTGTCTGGCATGTCTGGCCAGTCGATATACCGAGCAGGAGTTTGAGCTGATTGATGCTCTGGATTATCCCTTGCCGGAGGTTTTTAAACCGCATTTTTCCTACCCGATAAACCAGGCTCCTGAGGCGCTTAACCATTTGGCGGAAAAGATCGATGCTGCCGATGGGTTTGTCATGATCAGTCCTGAATACAATCACTCTATGAGCCCGGCGCTGGCCAACCTGTTAAATCATTTTGGCAGTTCGTTGTTTGCCTACAAACCCAGCGCCATAGTCACCTATTCGGCCGGCCAATGGGGTGGTATGCGGGCGGCAATTGGCATGCGCACCTTTCTTTCCGAACTGGGTTGTCTACCCGTTTCTGCCATGATTCATGTGCCCAAAGCGCAGGAGGTTTTTGTTGAGGACGGCTCGGCGCAGCCAGGGCAGAGTCAGGATTCCTGGTTCGATTATTTTGGCCGTACTTTCAATCAGATGATTTGGTGGGCTGAAGCAGCAAAAGAGCACAAGGCAGAGGTGGATCCGCACAAACTCGTCCGGGATTTTAAAAAAGATCCGTCCCAGCGGAACGCACCCTAGATTCAGGGGTTAGTGTGCAAAGGTACCGGACGCAGCAAGCTGCGTCCGGATGTACTTTGGTCTATTTCTCTTTGTTGTATTTGATATCAGCAACGGTAAGAGCCGTCATATTGTAGATGCCTCGGGGAGATACCGAGGGGATCAGGATATGAGTACCCTTGTTGAGGCCAACCAGGCTGGGGCCAACCAGTCGGGCATTGGTCAGGCTGCGAATCAAGCCGAGTGCAATGCTGGCGGCGTCCATGTTCGGCATTACCAGAACATTGGCGCGGCTGGTGAGCTGCGATTCGGCGTAGATGTGTTCACGGAAAGTCCCACTCAAGGCGGTAAAGGAGAACATTTCCCCATCCACCTCGGCGTCGGGGTTGCGCGATCGAAGTATGGCCGAGGCCTGCTTCATTTTTTGTGCCGATGGATCTTCGTAGGTGCCGAAGTCGGAGTGCGATAGCAGGGCAACCTTGGGTTCAATACCGAATTTACGCGCAAAGCCCATAGCTTTTTCGGCCGAGTTGACGATCTGGTCAACGCTGGGGTCAACGTGGACGAAAGGGTCGGTCAAAAACAGTGGGCCTTCGTCGTGTAATAGACCGCAGACCGATGTCAGCTGGGTGCCGATTTTGTTGTCCGGGTCGAGCACAGGCATCAGGTAGGCCAGGTGCCGGTCAAATCGACCGACCTTGCCGCAGATCAGGCCGTCAATTTCACCGGCTTCGCGCATCAACGCACCCAAAATGGTGCTGTTGGTGCGCACCTGGGTTTGGGCTTGCTCAGGTGAGATGCCGCTGCGGCCGGTGAGCGAGTGATAGTGTTCGGCATACTGGCTGCCGGATTCAGCCGGATCCACTACTTCGTAGTCCTGGTCCTGCTGCATACGCAAGCCGATAGTTTCGATGTTTTCACGTATCTTGTCGGCACGGCCAATAAGGACAGGGCGGGTAATACCTTCATCAACTACCACCTGAACCGCGCGCAAAATATCTTCATTTTCACCCTCGCCGTAGGCGATACGGGTTTCGTAGGATTTTGCGATGTCGATAACCGGCTTCATGAAGATGCGGCTCTGGTGATTAAACAGCTTGAGCTTTTGGGCGTAGGCGTCCAGATCTTCAATAGGTCGTGATGCAACACCACTTTCCATAGCGGCTTTAACCACAGCCAGAGGGACTTCCTCGATCAGGCGCGGATCGAAGGGTTTGGGTATCAGGTATTCGCGACCAAACTTGAGAGATTCACCCTGATAGGCTTTGGCAACGCGGTCGCTGGCTTCTTTGTGCACCAGGCCGGCTATGGCTTTAACGCAGGCTTCTTTCATCGCCTCGTTGATAGTGGTGGCGCCGCAGTCCAGAGCACCGCGGAAGATAAAGGGGAAACACAGAACGTTGTTCACCTGGTTGGGGTAGTCAGAACGACCGGTAGCAATAATGGCATCTGGGCGGGCAGCACGGGCTTCTTCCGGCATGATCTCCGGTGTCGGGTTGGCCATAGCCAGAATAAGCGGGTCACGGGCCATCTTTTTGCACATCTCGCCGGTCAGGGTGCCGGGAGCCGAGAGGCCGAGGAAAATATCGGCGTCTTGAATGGCATCATCCAGAGTGCGGGCATCGGTTTCGTTGGCAAAGGCTTCTTTCCAGGGGTTCATGCCTTCCTGTCGACCTTTGTAAATCACGCCGGTACGGTCAATCATTAACACTTTGGATCGATCCAGACCCATATCAATAAGCAGGTTCACACAGGCAATACTGGCTGCGCCACTGCCCGATACCACCAGCTTTACTTCATCAATTTTTTTGTCGACGATTTTCAGTCCGTTATAGACCGCCGCAGCTGAACAGATAGCGGTGCCGTGTTGATCGTCGTGGAAAACCGGAATCTTCATGCGCTCTTTGAGTTTTTGCTCAACAAAGAAGCATTCCGGAGCCTTGATATCTTCAAGGTTGATGCCGCCAAAGGTTGGCTCCAGCGCGGCGACCACATCTACCAGACGGTCGACATCGGATTCGTCTACCTCGATATCAAAAACATCGATATTGGCGAACTTTTTAAACAGAACTGCCTTGCCTTCCATTACCGGCTTTGAGGCCAGAGCACCGATATTGCCCAGCCCCAGGACGGCCGAGCCATTAGATACCACGCCGACCAGATTGCCTCGCGCCGTGTATTTCGCCGCGTTTAGCGGGTCGTCGACTATTTCTATGCAAGGCTCGGCCACGCCCGGCGAATAGGCCAGGGCAAGATCCTGCTGATTGGACATGGCTTTGGTTGGATGAATTGCCAGTTTCCCTGGAGTGGGAAACTCGTGGTAATTCAAGGCGTCTGTATTTTTACTATCTGTCATTGTCGTCTCTTATGAAATTGTGGTGACCTTTTTCATTGTTTGCGGATTTATTGTTGTTACTGCATTCGGTGCCACTTGTTAACAATTTTGCAGAACAGTTCTGCGGTTTTCCCTGCGTCATAAGCGGCAGAATGTGCCGCTTTGGAATCGAATTCGATATTGGCTTCTTCGCAGGCCCTCGCCAGTACCGTTTGGCCATAGGCCAGACCTGCCAGAGTGGCGGTATCAAAACAGGAGAAAGGGTGAAAGGGGTTGCGCTTTATATCACAGCGCGTGCTGGCCGCGTTGACAAAGCCCAGATCAAAATGAGCGTTGTGTGCCACCAGAATGGCTCTTTTACAATTATGGGTTTTCATCAGCCGGCGAATGGGCTGAAAAATATGGCGAAGGGCGTCGGCTTCCGGTTGGGCATTTCGTTCGGGATCTTCAAGATCAATGCCGGTAAATTGCAGAGCACTGCTTTCGATATTGGCCCCTTCAAAGGGTTGCACATTGCATTCAAGCAGTTCGGAGCAGATCAGTTCGCCATTGCTGTCCATCAATACCGGGACAGCGGCAATTTCCAGCAAGGCATCGGTGGCGCTGTTAAAACCGCCGGTTTCGACATCGACCACTACCGGTAAATAACCACGGAAGCGCTCGGATATGGCGCCGTCAACAACTTCGCCATGAGGTTTTGAGAATTCCCGTTCCAGAGCTATAAAACTGTCCATGAAATCCTTTCGCCAGCGCGTATGGGTTTAAGAGCTTCTTGGCCCAGGTTCAAGCTTTCGTCGACCTGCCAGTCTCGTTTGACCAGGGTGATAGTGTCGCTGTTTGGTGCCATGCCATAGAAAGCCGGACCATTGAGGCTGGCAAAGGCTTCCAGTTTGTCGAGAGCTTCGGCGGCTTCAAAGACTTCGGCATAGAGCTCGATGGCCGCATGGGCCGTGTAGCATCCGGCGCAGCCACAGCTGGTTTCTTTGTTGGCCAAGGTGTGGGGTGCCGAGTCGGTTCCCAGAAAGAATTTGCCGCTCTCGCTGGTGGCCGCTTCGATCAAGGCCGTTTGGTGAATGTTTCTTTTCAGAATGGGCAGGCAATACAAGTGGGGGCGGATACCGCCCACCAGCATATGATTGCGGTTGTACATCAGGTGGTGTGCAGTAATGGTAGCGCCCAGATAATCTGAGCCCTCGGCGACAAATTGGGCGGCGTCTTTGGTGGTAATGTGTTCCATCACCACCTTCAACTCAGGGAATTTATCCAGCAGGGGCTCCAGGTGGCGCTCAATAAAAACCGCTTCCCGATCAAACAGATCGATATCCGGGTCGGTAACTTCACCGTGAAGCAGTAGGGGAATACCCTGTTCCTGCATGCTGTCGAATACATCGGCCAGATGGGCCATGTTAGTGACGCCGGAGTCGGAGTTAGTGGTGGCGCCGGCGGGATAGAGTTTGCATGCGCTGATCACACCCTCTTTAAAACCGGTCATCAGATCCTGACAGTCGGTATTGTCTGTCAGGTAGGTCGTCATCAGGGGATGCCATGTGGAATCTGGGGGTTTGTGTGCCAGGATTCGGTCACGGTACTGTCGGGCTTGCTCGGCAGTGGTGACGGGAGGCACCAGATTCGGCATAACGATGGAGCGACCAAAGTAACGCGCCGCATCAGCTACGGTAAGCGCCAGGGCTTCTCCGTCGCGGAGGTGGGTGTGCCAGTCGTCAGGGCGAGTAAGGGTAATTGAGGTCATGCACTTCCTTAAATAGTGAAGAACGTCTTCACCAAGGGTGCAATGCTAACCAATTCCGCAATCTTATTCAGCACAATTCCCAGATTTACTCGTCAAGAAGTCAAAGCGCCGCTAGAATAGCGCCGCCCAAAATCCTTCAGAGGTAATTATCAATGTCAGCTGTTAACAAAGTCGTTTTAGCCTATTCCGGTGGTCTGGATACCTCGGTTATTGTGCGTTGGTTACAGGACGAATACAGCTGTGAAGTGGTTACCTTTACGGCGGATATCGGTCAGGGTGAAGAAGTTGAACCTGCTCGCGCCAAGGCCGAAGCACTTGGCGTTAAAGAAATCTTTATAGAAGATTTGCGGGAAGATTTTGTCGCCAACTATGTGTTTCCCATGTTTCGTGCCAATACCATCTACGAAGGTGAGTATCTGCTGGGTACATCCATCGCCCGACCATTGATTGCCCGGCGTCTGGTGGAAATTGCCGAGGAAACCGGGGCCGATGCCATCTCCCACGGAGCTACCGGAAAAGGGAATGACCAAGTGCGCTTCGAGCTGGGAGCCTATGCGCTAAAGCCCGGTATACAGGTAATTGCGCCCTGGCGTGAATGGAACCTGACCTCTCGCGACACTCTGATGGCCTACTGTGCTGAGCGCAATATTCCGGTGGATTTTTCCAGCGCCAAGAAAAAGTCACCCTTTTCCATGGATGCCAATCTTCTGCACATCTCCTATGAAGGCGGCAATCTGGAAGATCCCTGGTCTGAGGCGGAAGAGGATATGTGGCGCTGGTCGGTTTCTCCGGAGCGCGCGCCGGATCAGGCCACTTACATAGAAATAGATTTTGTTAATGGTGATCCGGTTGCCTTGGACGGCGTTACCAAAAGTCCGGCCACTCTCTTGGAAGAACTTAACCGCATTGGCGGCGCCAACGGTATTGGCCGACTGGATTTGGTGGAAAACCGCTATGTTGGTATGAAGGCACGCGGATGTTATGAAACCC
>JBFHKI010000118.1:0-6306 GCA_041595415.1 Pseudomonadales bacterium
AGTATGGCTGGCACCTGGATCACTGTTCGCCGCAATTTCGGTGGTGGTGGCGGTTTCGCACGATCAGGCAATCCGGCTGAAATATATGGTGACCTATTGACTGATGCTGGTCGAATTGCTGCCGAGGGTTACGATGACCGTTTCGATGATCCGGCATTGGAATGCAGTCCCTCCAGTATTATCCGGGGTTATTCCGAGCCCAATGGAGCTTCTGATGTAACTATTACCGATGAGCAGATTGTTATCCGCCATGAATTTATGGATACCGTTAGAACCATTGATATGACTACCCGCGAACATCCCGCTGGCATCGAGCCCTCATTGACCGGTCACTCTGTCGGATGGTGGGAAGGGGATACGCTTGTTGTTGAAACTGTTGGTTTTAAAGCCGGCGTTTTGCTTCCGCATCCGGGCTTGATGCACAGTGACGCGATGAAAGTGGTAGAAAGGTTTAGCCTGATCGAGGACGGAAATGTTTTAAGACGTGATTATGAAGTCACCGATCCAAAATTTATGACCAGAGCCTACACAGGTAATAATGCCTGGGAGCGCAGTGCTATACCTGTAAGCCCCTATAACTGTGTAGAGCTGGGTGGTGTGAGTAATATCCGCCCTGAATAGATCTGACCGGGATGTTTAAATTTGTGTCTGACACAGGAGAGAAAAATGGCAGTAGATAAAATTGATGTAAAAGTGATCAACCTTTACGACCAATATTGCCATGGTGATATTGACCGGCGTGAATTTATGCGTCGCGCCAGTGTTATGACCATTGGCGGTGTGTCGGCGTTGGCAATGGCGACATCTCTGCTGCCAAGGTATGCCGAGGCGCAAACTATATCTTTCACAGACGAGCGTATTAAAGCGAACTATGTAACTTACGACTCTCCCGGCGGTAATTCCGGGCAGATGCGTGGTTATTTGGTACAACCAGCCGGTGAAGGGCCTTTTCCGGCAGTTCTGGTTATCCATGAAAATCGTGGATTGAATCCTTATGTGGAAGATGTTGCCAGACGATTTGCGGTTGAAGGCTTTCTGGCGTTGGCTCCAGACGCTCTGGCGCCTTTGGGAGGTTATCCTGGTAATGACGATGATGGCCGGGCCATGCAGGCTAGTCTGGATCGCGACAAGATTATGCAGGATATGCTCAATAGCGCCGAGTATCTACGTAGCCATGATCTCGCCGGTGACAAGCTTGGAATAACCGGCTTTTGTTTTGGCGGTGGTGTCACCAACTATCTTGCTGCGGTTATGGGTGACCGGGTACAGGCCGCGGTGCCCTTCTATGGGACGGGCGTTTCCGCCGAGCTGGCCAAAGGTATCAAGGCAGCTTTGATGGTACAGTCACCCGAGCACGATGACCGTATTAATGCTGCTTGGCCGGAATATGAAGCCGCGCTGAAAGCAAACCATGTGGATTATGTTCGCCACCTTTATCCCGGTGCCTATCATGGCTTTCATAATAACTCGACGCCCCGTTACGATGAGGATGCTGCAAATCTGGCTTGGCAGCGGATGATCGCCTTTTTTCGCCAGCATCTAAGTTAATACACTTGTCTCCTGTCCTGCGGGCAGGAGACAATTTCACCCCACAGATTATCGCTCTTCACAGAGTGGTTCAGTTTTATCGCTGTTCGGGTCACTATTATTTATGTATATCGCTATTGATTTTGATGGAACTATCGTTGAGCACTGTTTTCCGGAGATTGGAGAACCGGTTCCCGGAGCAATAGAATGGATTCGTAAATTCAGAGATGCAGGGGCCATTCTTATTTTGTGGACAGTGCGCTGTGATGGTGAAAGATATGGTGATGTTTTGACCCAGGCTCTCAAATTCTGTGAAGAGAACGACCTGAAGTTTCACCTCGTTAATCAAAGCCCCGAAAGGTGGAGTGACAGTAACAAGGCTTTTGCCAACATCTATATTGATGACGCAGCTTTCGGTTGCCCATTGATCGAGAACCCCCGTCCCAGAGGTAAGCCCTATGTTGACTGGGACAAAGTAGGGCCTGCGGTATTCTCGAAAATCCCTCCTCCGAGGAGCCCTCTGGGTTACTGATGTGTCCCGACTATCCTGCACAATTCCTCCACACTAATTACGCGGAAACTCTACAAAATATCCTTCTTTGTCGTTGAACTTTCATGTTGCAATGCCGCAGCCATTTATTGGCTCTAACAAAGAGGAGAATTATGAATAAATCTAAGCTCAAAGGGGTATCAAAATTAATGTCAACAGTTCTGGTTGCTACCGGACTACCTGTTGCATTAATGCCCGTGGCTGCGACAGCCCAAACCGACCGACAGTTTGAAGAAATTACTGTTACCGCCCGTAAGCGGGAAGAGTCACTGCAAGAGGTTCCAGTTGCTATTTCTGTGTTCACAGAGAGTTCACTGGAAGATGCAGGCATTACTACAGCAAGGGATTTGTTTGCCAATACTCCGGGTCTGAACTATGACACCGGTTTTGACCAAAATGCTGCAACACCAGCTATTCGCGGTGTAACCAGTACAGAAATTGCGACATATCGTCAGAAGGTAACGACTTTCCTGGATGGTATGCCTATTTTGGGCCAGCAGGGTAGCGTTCCATTTGGCGCAATCCAACAAGTTGAAGTACTTCGTGGTCCACAAAGTGCCGCTTTTGGTCGATCGACTTTTGGTGGTGCGATTAACTACATCACCAGAGACCCAGGTGAAGAATTTGAAGCAAATTTGAGCCTTGAAATCGGCGAAGACAACTTGATGAACCGTGGCGTTATTGTTTCCGGCCCAATCATCGATGGTGTTCTCAGCGGCTTGCTCTCTTTTGAAAACAAATCACGCGATGGGGAAAGTGATTGGGCAACTGCAGAAGAAGGTGTTGGCCTTGGTGGAGAGTCTTCCGAAAATACACTAGCCAAGTTGGTGTATACACCAACCGACCAACTGACTGTTGAGATGCGTTACAAGTTCCTGGATGTGGATAACGAGCAAACTCCTCGTGTTTTCCTCGATCTGGATGATCCCAACCGGGTTATTCACCCTGATGCTGATGCCAGTGTGACTTCCTGTGGTACCGGCGTGCCCATTCCTTCATGTGCTTATGTCGGTTCAGTTGATTCAATTGATGAAGTCTATGACTACAACTACTCAGCCATAGGCATTGATGATCCTTTCGTAAGAACCCGAAGAAACCGTTATGAGCTTGATATAAATTATGACTTTGATAACGGTATGTCACTGCAGGCTATGGGTTTTAATTCTCAGGAATACTATGAGCGTGCAACGGACTCTAACCTGACCAATGATACGGAGGGTTTTGAGCGTGATCCTACCAATATTGATGAAAGCTATTACGAGCTGCGATTAACCTCTCCAGGTGACGAGCGTTTGCGTTACGGTTTGGGTGTGTCGGTATATGACTACGAATTTGTAACTGAAATTTTCCGTAGTTCGGATAACTACGCTTCTGGAACTGTTGATCAGCGTTTCTCCGAAGCGGCTACCAATACCGGCGTATTTGCAAACGTTGCCTATGACCTCAACGATGAAGTAACTCTTTCTTTGGAAGGTCGCTACCAGGTTGATGACGTTAGTGGTACCTCGCCGCAGGATGATGGTAGTTTGTATGAACTGTCCCAAGAAACTAAATCTTTCTTGCCGCGGGTTTCAGTTACCTATACTCCTGACGACACCCTTACTTATTACGCGCAGATTGCCAAGGGTAATAACCCGGCTGGTGTGAACGTGGGCGCAGTGGACCCCAACGTTGTAGCGGCTTCAGAAGCCTATCCAGACCTTTTTGACTACAACGACATCGCTTTCTTTGATGAAGAAGAGGTTCTGAGCTACGAAGTGGGTGTGAAAGGACGTGTTGGTACTCGTATGACCTATGCGGTTAACGCCTATATGCTGGACTGGTCAAATTACACTCAAGCCTTCAACCTGAATTTTGAGCCGGACGATTTTATCGATCTCGACGACGATGGTGTGGGCGATGACGGAACTACCTATGCCGGTATGGACTTCGGTCCAGGCCGTTCATTTCTGGATGCTGGAGATGTGTCCGGAAAAGGTATTGAGTTCGAAGGTAGTTACTTCCTGAGTGACAGTTTGACTCTGGGGCTTGCTGCTTCCTACATCGATATCACCTATGACGATGGTGCTTGTTCTACCATTCCACTGGACTATGGTGTAGTTGCAGATGCGACTACCTCAACAGGCCTTGATTGTGTTTCTGTAGGTGGTAACGAGCTCGGAACTCAGCCCAAGTTCTCCGGTTCGGTCAGTCTTGATTACCGTCAGACGATAGCTAACGACATCGAGTGGTTTACCCGATGGAGTACCCAGTTCAACTCCAGCCAATATGTAAGCGAGATGAATCTGGCCAAGCTGGATGCGTACTCTATTTCCGACTTGCGTACCGGTCTTAGCAAAGACAACTGGCGCGCCGAGCTGTATGTCACAAATGTGTTTGATGACGATACTCCACAAGGTCCGATTCTTGGTTTTGACGGGCGAATCGCAGGTTCTCCTCCTCCTTTTGCCGCCAATATCTCTTATACGGCGCGTAGAGGTCAAAGTCTGGGAATGAGATTGTCCTACGACTTCTAGGACAGGATTTGTTCGGGTGCATTACCCGATGATCTGAAAAAGCCCGGTGCGGTAGCGCCGGGTTTTTTTTGTCTGAAATAATCTGTCCCCGGCAAGCTTGCTGAGAGGGGTTTAGTCCGGCTTTGCTTCCGCTTTTAATTTTTGGCGGACATTTGTTAGCACTTTGCCAAAGCGGTTTTGTCCACGGCCATCGCGACCACAACCCCAGAAGTAATCAAAATTGGTGGTATCCAAAATGGGCAGGTCAGCACTGGACATCAGGGCATCGAATACTTCCGGGTGGGTTTTACATTTGATATAGATGCCGCGGGTCATATAGACCTCGCGTTCGGATTTCCAGTTGGGTTTCTTAGCTCTCCAGATAGAAGAGCCTAAGTTTTTTGCCTGGCGCGGGTGCGGGGCTGTGCGGATTTTTTCACGGTAATCGGCATTGGAGAACTTCATGGCTTGAACATAGTGTTCTACAGAGGGCCATTCCGAGCCTTCAATCTCTATGGAGTGTCTGGACCAAGCGGATAGAACTGAAGTTGTATCCATAAAGCTGACTTTGAAAGTCTCGATTTGGGGCTCGGGTTTGAACATAGATGTCTTGTACAGCAGTAGGGGTGATATTTATACAATCAGTTTAGACCGGTTTGTCCGGGAATAGCGAGAGGCGAAATTTATTCTGTTACTGGGTAGTTAAATGCCCTATGCGAGTAAATCATTGCGTCCTATACTTTAACGAAAAACGAGGTGCCAATGTCCAAGCCATTTTTTGTCAGAGATTGTATGCGGGAGAATCCCGCAAAAGTAAAAGCAGATGATAGTGTTCACCGGGGTATCGAGCTTATCCAGCAAAATAACCTGACAGGCCTAACGGTTGTTGATGAAGATAACCGGGTGGTTGGGGTGGTTTCCGAGCTTGATTGTCTGCGTGCCGTTATAGGCAATGCCTACAATGAAGGCAATGCCAGCTCTGCCCGAATAGGCGATTGCATGTCTACCAATGTAGATACCTGTGGTCCTGATGACGATATCGTCGATGTTGCCTTAGCCATGCTGGCAAAAAATCAGCGTCGCCGACCCGTAGTCAAGGATGGCAAGTTAGTGGGGCAAGTCAGCTGTCGCAATATTCTCTGGGCCTTTGGCAATTATTCGGGGCATGTTGAGTAACGCTTTTTTCATATTCATAATTTTTGGCGATGTTTTTTTAACTGATTGTTTAAAATGAATAAAGCATCAATTCCACCATTGGCGAGCTAATTTTGTCTGCTTGGAGTTACAGTTCAATCTGGCTGATAAGTACTCTGCTGATTTGTGCAATGGTGTCGATTTTTGTATCCGCATAAATTAGGTTTAAAGTCGGATCGGCATAGAGCACTCGGTAATGCGATCTAGCTAAAATAGCTATCATTCATATAGATTGAGTCGACTTGGGGTGTTGAAAATGATTAAATTCTTTCCTTTCAACCTTTACCCGAAAACTATTCGGGTTTGAAAAACTATATTCTTTGCTTGCAGCAGATAACCCTTTCGAGGAAGGCAAAGTTTTAACTAAATCTCTAGGGGGAGATATGCGTTCAGCATTTTCAATTTTCAGTTTAATTGGCATTAGCCTGGTTCTTGTGGCCTGTGATAGTGGGTCCGAGATGGCGACATCGGAGTCGATCGCTCCAGCTCCCGGCCCTGCTCCCACTGAGGTGGCGAGAGATGAACGACCCAATATTCTTC
>JBFHKI010000119.1:0-6265 GCA_041595415.1 Pseudomonadales bacterium
GAGGTAGATGCCCTCGAGAATTTCAATTGAAGAGTTCCAGCTCTCATCACATGCATTGTGCAACATAAAACCCTGATCTCGACCCACCGGGCCGCCATAGCCGATAAATTTGCTCTTGGCCTGGCTGTCAGCCGACTCAAAGTTTAGCTGTTCAAAAACTTCCTCAAGGCGAATCTCGGTAGGTTGGTTGATGACTACGCCCATGGCACCTTCTGCGTTGTGTTCACAGATCAGGATCGCCGTTTGGGAAAAGAAAGGATCTGACATGCCGGGCATGGCCAAAAGCAGGTTTCCCTGAAGGGAGTTAAATTTTTCTGCGGATTCCATCTCTATTCACTCATATTTTGCGTTTGTGTGGTTTGGGAAGCCTGCAATTCTCCGAGCGCCCATTCTATATGTTCCCGAACCAGTGCTGATGAGCCCGGATAATTTTGCAGGGCCTGAATGGCTTCAGAGGTTGCCGTGCCGTTGCCAAGGCCAATGGCCAGATTTCTCTGCCACTGTTCATAGCCGGCGCGGCGTATGGCTGAACCTGCGGTCTTTTCTTCAAATTCAGTTTCACTCCACTGGAATATGCCGATCAAATCGGAATTTTCAAGCTGATGCCGTGGACTAAAGTGCTGCTCTGTTGTGGTTGATGCTTCCCGGTTCCACGGACAAACCAATTGGCAGTCGTCACAGCCGAATACGCGATTCCCCATGGGCTTGCGCAATTCCAATGGGATAGATCCGGAGTATTCAATGGTCAGATAAGAAATGCATTTTCGTGCATCCAGCACGTAGGGCTCGGGGAATGCGTCTGTGGGGCAGCAAGTCATGCAGGCTTTGCATTTACCGCACTGATTGGCTTCGGCTTCTGTGTCCAGTGGCAGTTCCAGCGAGGTGAGGATCTCCCCGAGGAAAAACCAGGAGCCACCTTCTTGACTCAGTAGCAGGGTGTTTTTTCCGATCCAGCCCAGCCCTGCTTTATGCCCCAAGGGCTTTTCCAGAATTGGAGCGCTGTCGACAAAGGGGCGCTGCTGAAGTTCGCGCTCGCTCCAGTCTTCAATACGTTTGGCGATACGCGCCAGTTTTTTTCGGATGAGCTTGTGATAATCACGTCCCAGTGCATAACGGGACACATAGGCTTTATCGGCGTCCTCGAGAATTGTTAAAGGTTGGGTGTGATCCTGCAGGTAATTCATGCGAAAACAGATTGCTCGGAGCGCGCCGGGAACCAGCGAAGCGGGGTCTTTTCGCAGCTCCAGTCGGTCGCCAATCCAGTGCATTTCGCCCTGATAATTCTTTGCCAACCAATTACTCAGATGTTCGCTGGCTTGGCTGAGTTCCAGATCGGCTACGCCAACTTTGGAAAAACCCTCTTCGGCCGCCCAGTGATTAATCTGAACTCTTAACTGTTGAAGCAACTCTTGACTCTGCATTTCTCTATAATGCCGGACTTTCCCGATGCTTTGTTGAATCTGTTGTTTTGCCATGGCCAGAATTGATATTTCCCGAATTGATACCTGCTATTCCGTTGCCGATATAAGGGTGATGGAAAACTATGCCATCCAGAAGATGGCAATCTCCGGGATTCAGTTAATGACCAGGGCGGGCCGTGGGGCATTTGAAGTTATCCGTGATTCGGTTGCAAGCCCTGTGCCGCTTTATGTGTTCTGCGGCGGAGGTAACAACGGTGGCGATGGCTTTGTGGTGGCGGGGCTGGCAGCAGATGCCGGGTGGCCGGTTAGCCTGATTGATCTTTCCGATCCTTCAAAATTGTCGATAGAGGCAAATCAGGCTCGTGATTTTGCCCTGCAAAGAGTTGATGCGGTTTTTGCGGAACCTCCCAAGATCGACCAGGGGTTGATCGTTGATGCCTTGCTGGGAATTGGTTTTGACGGCACGCTGCGTGGTGCGGTTCTGGATGCCTGTCGTGTTATTAACCGAAGCGGTTTGCCTGTGTTCTCCCTAGATACGCCTTCAGGGGTACAGGCAGATAGTGGAAGTTGTGATCCGGACGCTGTGCAGGCAAACACAACAATCACATTTATTGCTCTAAAACGCGGGCTTTTGACCGGTCCCGCGGAAAATACTGTCGGTGACTTGATACTGGAGGATCTCGGATTGGGTCAACTGGATATTTCCGGTTTGACGGCGCACCGGGTTTTGGGCCCGGATTGTCTGGCTCCGGTTTTTCCACCGCGTTTCGCCAGTGCCCATAAAGGCGCTTACGGCCATCTTCTGGTTATTGGAGGCAATGACGGAATGGCTGGTGCCGCGATTCTGGCGACGGAAGCCGCCTTGACCTTGGGGGTTGGCAAAGTTTCGGTGGCTACCCGCCAGGCGAGTTTGTCCCCTCTCTTGTCGCGTGTTCCCGAAGCAATGGCTCGTCAGGTGGATCACTACAATGGGTTAAGGCCCTTGCTGGATCAGTGCACCGCTATTGTTATTGGTCCGGGGCTGGGGAAAGACGCCTGGGCCGAACAGATGTTGCTGGCCGCTCTGGGGGAGGATATTCCCACGCTTGTAGATGCCGACGCTTTGAGCCTGATTGCCAGTGGGATAGTTAAACCCGGGCATGAGCGAATGTGTTTTACACCTCACCCCGGGGAGGCAGCCTTGATTTTGCAAACAAACACAGCCCGGGTTCAGCAAAATCGATATGAGGCCTTGCGGCAGTTGGAAAAAGTGTTCAAAGGGCATTGGGTGTTAAAGGGTAATGGTTCTTTGTTAGGTGGAGGGGATAAGGCTGCAAGCATCAACCGGACTGGCAATCCTGGTATGGCGAGTGGAGGTATGGGCGATGCGCTTAGCGGGTTGATTGGCGCAATTTTGGCGCAGGGATATAGTGTTCAGGATTCTGCAGCGGCGGGAACCTTTATCCATGGCGCAGCAGCAGATTTGGCGGTCCGTTATGGGGGCGAGATTTCGTTGCGGGCAAGTGATCTTATTAATGCTGTGCCGGAGTTACTTATGTCGCTGGGATATGGTTGTGACTGACTTTACCAAGACCTGCAATACCGAGCAGGAGACTCTGGATTGGGCTGCGGAGCTTGCCTCACGGCTGCCGCGCGAGAGATTTACAGTTTTTCTTGAGGGTGACCTTGGTGCCGGGAAAACTACTTTGGTGCGTGGTATTTTGAAGGCCATGGGCTGCAAATCCCATATCAAAAGCCCTACTTATACTCTGGTGGAAAGCTATGATTTGCCCGGTGGGGTAGTGCACCACTTTGATCTCTATCGCATGGAAGACCCGGAAGAGCTCGAATATATCGGCGGGCGTGAGTATTTTGATCAGGGTTTGTGTTTTATCGAGTGGCCGGAAAAAGGCAGAGGATGGCTACCAGAGCCCGATTTGCTTTTGTCGATCACAATGCAGGGAAATACTAGACAAATTACCTCACACTGGCAGAATATCCCGGCATGAAGCGACCTATTGTTGAGTTTTTCTCAACCAGCCCTACGTGGATTGACAATCTTGTTAATCCCAACAGGTTTGTCGCCCTCTTTTTTTGTGCTTTTCTCTGCCTTTTTTCAATGAGCCAGGCCCTGTCGCAGTCGGCTATTGAACAGATCCGGATTTGGCCTTCGCCGCAGAATACCCGGGTAGTTTTTGATTTGTCCGGGCCGGTTAGTCACAGTCTCTTCCAGTTGTCCAACCCGGACAGAGTTGTAATAGATTTACAAGAAGCTGAAGTGTTCTTCGATATGGAGCGTCTGGATTTCAGCGCTACACCCTTGAACGGTATCCGGTTTGGCAATAGAGATGACGGTGGATTACGCATCGTTGTTGATCTGAAATCAACAGCTCATCCAAAATCCTTTGCGCTGCCCCCCAACGAAAGTTATGGGCACCGATTGGTGCTGGATCTGGAGCCTGATGCCAGCAGCGCCGGGGCAGTTCGCACCATTGAGCAGGTGGCCTCGGAGAATCGCGACATTATCGTTGCAATTGATGCTGGCCACGGTGGTGAAGATCCCGGAGCGTCCGGCCCCGGCGGCGTTCGGGAAAAAGATGTTGTTATGGGTATCGCCCGCCAGTTACAGCGCATTGTGGATTCTACCCCGGGTTATCGGGCGCTTATGGTGCGGGACGGCGACTACTATATCGCCTTGCGTGACCGCTCCGAAATAGCCAGAAAAAACCGTGCGGATATTTTTCTCTCCATTCACGCCGATGCTTTTGAACTGCCCCAAGCTTACGGCGCATCGGTATACGCACTATCGGATCGGGGAGCGACCAGTGAGCAGGCCAGTTATCTTGCGCAAAAGGAAAATCGTGCAGACCTGATTGGCGGAGTTGGCGACCTCAGTCTGAAAGACAAGGACGATGTGTTGGCCAGTGTGCTTTTGGATTTATCAATGACCGCGACACTGGATTCCAGCTTGCGACTTGGGGCCGCAATTGTGCCCCAGTTGGGCCAGGTAACCCGATTGCATAAACGACAGGTGGAACAAGCGGCATTTATGGTATTGAAATCGCCGGATTTGCCTTCATTGCTGATTGAAACCGGTTTTATTTCCAACCCTCAGGAAGCCCGGCAGCTCGCCGATAGCGCGTTCCAGTCCAAGATGGCGCAGGCTATTTTTCAGGGGGTACGCAGTTATTTTGATCGCTTTCCGCCAGACGGAACCCTGATTGCTGCGGTGGGCAACTCCCAGCCGCGCAGTTATGTCATACAGCCCGGAGATACGCTTTCCGAAATTGCCGAGCGTTTCGGGGTGAGCAGTTCTTCACTGATGCAGCACAATAGTTTGACCAGTTCGACTATTCGTGTCGGCCAGACACTTAGCATCCCTTCTAGTTGAGTATTCTTAAACTCCCCCCCAGATTGGCCAATCAGATAGCGGCCGGTGAAGTTGTCGAGCGTCCCGCTTCGGTATTGAAGGAGCTTATGGAGAACAGTATCGATGGAGGCGCAAGGAATATCTGGGTTGATATCGAGGCAGGAGGGGTCAAACGTATTCTGGTGCGTGATGACGGTGCCGGAATTGAGGCAAGCGACATACCACTGGCCCTTGAGCGCCACGCAACCAGTAAAATAAAAACGGTTGATGATCTTGAGACTGTAGCTTCCCTGGGCTTCCGGGGTGAAGCATTGGCCAGTATAGCTTCGGTATCCCGGCTGACTCTGACTTCTGCGGTGATGGGAAAAGACGCTTGGATGGCCGAGACCGAGGGTGTTGATATGGCCGTTGAAGTCAACGCAGCAAGCCACCCGACAGGGACCTCAGTGGAAGTTAGAGAGCTGTTTTTTAATACCCCGGCGCGGCGCAAATTCCTGAAAACCGAGAAAACCGAAATAACCCGGATTGATGAAGTTGTAAAACGAATCGGTTTAAGCCACCCGCAGATCGGGATCAAATTGTCCCAAGCTGGACGGATACGTTTAAACATGATGCCGGCACAAACAAGTGTCGAGGTGGAAAAACGAGTCGCCGATGTCTGTGGTCCTGCCTTTATGGAACAGGCACTGCCCATAGATCGTCAATCAGATGAGCTGCGGTTGCACGGCTGGGTTGGCCTGCCGACCTTCTCCCGCAGTCAGGCGGATTTGCAATACTTTTTTGTCAATGGAAGACCTGTGCGGGACAAGTTGGTTGCCCATGCGGTGCGACGGGCGTATCAGGATGTTCTGTTTCACGGCCGTCATCCGGCTTTTGTGCTTTTTTTGGAGCTGGATCCGGCGCAGGTAGATGTTAACGTTCACCCGACCAAACACGAGGTGCGTTTTCGCGAGTCACGGGAAGTGCATTCTTTTATTTTTGGCTCTCTGCATCACCTTATTGCCCAGACCAGTGCAGGTAAGGTGGCCGCTCCGGCATTGATGCAGGAATTGCGAACTCCTCAGCCCGAAAGCGAACAGCAGCAAAATAATCTGCCGCTATCCTATACCCGGCGAGAGACGGAAAGTGTCACACCCTTTTCTGATGCGGTTCGGGAAAGCAGTCAAACCTTGTTCAGGCCCGTTTCCGAGATGCAAGGGATGGAAGCGCTTGAGTCAGGCTCTTCGGAGCAAGTTCAGGTGCCACCCCTGGGCTTTGCCCTGGCGCAACTCAAAGGCATATATATCTTGGCAGAGAATGCGGAAGGACTGATTCTGGTGGACATGCACGCCGCTCATGAGCGCGTGGTCTACGAAAAAATGAAGCAGGCATGGCAGGGACAGGGCCTGGCCGCGCAGCCACTATTGGTGCCCGAATCTTTGGCGGTGAGTGAGCGCGAAGCGGATACGGCGGAACAATATATCGATATATTTTCCCAGCTGGGAATATATCTGGA
>JBFHKI010000120.1:0-6236 GCA_041595415.1 Pseudomonadales bacterium
GCATATCGTATTTTGTCAGGTCATATCCAAGATCCAGAAGGACATGTCGGTTGGCCTGCCAGCTGAGGTCAGAGCTGATCTTGCTCAGTTTGCCGGTGAAGTAATCGCCGTGAGAAAGCTTGATTTCACCGGAAACATCGTAATAACTGGGCGATCCGTAGTTCAGCTCAAAAAGGGTATCTTCATAAACTCCCGCGGGAATATCGATGCCCAGATCTCCCGTTATTCGCTCACCCGGATCTACGGACTGCTTTTCGCGATCGATAATAAAATGCACTGAATCACCACGGCGGAAGTGGATATCAATTGGCATAAAGGAGATTTTTTCCGAATCCAGTTGGCCTGTATCCAGATCCTGCCAGCGCTGGGTGCTCAACTGAATCTGGGTGAAGTTGAAAACCGAATCCTCAAAGAGCCAGCGGTGGATTAGTTTGCTGGAGAGAAGTTCCGCGTTAGTGCGCTGGGTAAAACCCAGCCCCGGGCTGTAGTTTTGATCAACGGCGAAGTACTGGGCGCCACCATACCAACCTTCTTGTGCGTCGATGCTAAAGGCGGCGCTATAACTGCTTTGGTCAGAGTCAAAATCGGGATCAGAGCTTTCTTGGTACATGACGACGGCATCCAGGGTTTTTCCCGCATAAAAACTGGTGTCGCGATACTGGAAGTCAACGCCATATAGAGAGTTGCTCTGGTTTTCGGTCGGGTTGCCATCGGTGAAGATCAGGCCGATTTTGGACTCGTTTAAAATTGATTGAGACACTCGGGCGACGATGGCATTAGTGGCATTTATCGTTTCTGTGCCGCCACCAGCAACCGGAAGTTCGGCTTCGTCCTGGCGCATGATCAGTGCGCCAAATTCAGTGTTTCCCACTTTGCCGCTGAGTTTTGCGCCACCGGCAATATCTACTGGTTGGCCAGATTGGCTCAGGCCGATACGTCGCGAATAGAAGGCCAAGGCATTATTACCGGATTCAGTACCATTCAACCTGAGATCCGTTAAGCCAAATTTAAAGGCGTCAAAATCGTTCAGAAAAAAAGCACGCTTTTCCTGAAAGAAACGCCGAAATCGAGACAGGTTCAGAGAGTTACTATCGGCTTCAGTGGCCGAAAAGTCCGTGTTGATGGTTACTGCAAGATTGATCTGGGGCGTAACTTTGTAAAAAATATCCACCGAAGGTTCTATTCTGGACTTGCTCTGGCCGGTGACTTTGTTATCAAAGGATGTTCCGCTTAGTGCCGGTATAACGTCGAGGCCGATGCCCTGAGTCAAATTTGAGATGCCGGTGATTTTACCTGCGCTGGCAGGGCTGTAGGTGCCATTAAAAGAGTGCCAGGCCATGGTCTCCTGATTGCGCTGCAGGTTGCGGGTGAAGTTGATGCCCCAGATACCGTTATTGGGATCAAAAGACAGAGACTTGAAGGGGATTTCAAATTCAGCTGTCCAACCATCTTCCACGATTTTGGCGGCGCCGTTCCATATACCCTCCCAATCAAAAGAGGGGCGGGTTCCACTGATATAGATGGCCTCCGAGCGAACGCCGTTGGCGTTGAGTTCAAATCGATAGCCGCTTCTTTGATTGTTAAAGGGGTCGAGAACCAGACCGACTTTGTCTTCGTCGCGTGTGGTAGAGCCCTGTTGTAATACGTTATTAGTGATTTGTTCCGGGGCGCTGTCGTGCGCGTAGAAGCCAAAGTAAAAGGCATCTTCATCGTACATTACCCAAACTTCCGTGCGCTCGGAAGGCTCTTTGAATTCAATCGGACTGAGCTGATGCCAGTCGTCAATACGGGTGGCATTCCTCCAGGCAGGGTCGTCGAGACTGCCATCAATTTGTGGAGCGCTGTCCGTTATTGCAGCGTTGAAAGTTTTGTTACTTTGCTCTTGGCCATTTTGGGCAAAAGACGGGTTCGCGCAGACTGTAAATACAACTAACAGAAATAGCTGTACTCCCCCCATTCCAGCTTTAATCATTTGATATATTTGTTATTTGTTTAATTATGAAAGGGATGCTATCAAATAAAGGCTGGCGGTTCAGTTCTTTCGCTTGTAAAGATTTCTTTTAGCTCGACATTTATCAACTTGCGTTGTCTTGTATCAAAAAAATCTGCCGACAATAGTCTTGGCAATTGAACTAGAATGGCGGCCTCATAAATTGTCGCCCCCGGTATGAAAAAAAATCTCCCAAAACTATTGTCGGTCTGTTGTTTTATTGTTCTGTCTGCCTGTTCGCAGGGGCCGAACGAGTATGATTTTCGAGGCGCCACCATGGGTACCAGTTGGTCAGTAAAACTGATTGCAGACCCGACCTTAGACCAAACCGAGGTGCAGAAGGGGATTCAGGAGGTGTTGGATGAGATTAATGCCCGAATGTCGAATTGGGATCCGGACTCCGATGTTTCTGTTTTTAATCGTTCGCCTGCGGGTTGTTATGAAGTTTCCCCGCTAACCATAGAAGTTGCCAAAGTGTCCCAGGAATTGTCCCGGCTGACCGATGGATTATTTGATGCCACCTTGGGACCCTTGATCCAGCTCTGGGGGTTTGGCTCTGAATTTACCGCGGATCAAATGCCAGCTCCTCGGGCAATTGAAGAGATACTGTCAGGAGTGGGCTACCAAAAATTACACATCCGGGGAAACCAGCTCTGTAAGGATACGGATGAGCTGTTTGTAAACCTGTCGGCGACGGCCAAAGGGTATGGTGTGGATAAGGTCGCAGAGTATTTGCAGGCTATGGGATATGACCGCTACCTTGTAGAGGTGGGTGGAGAAATCCGGGTCCTCGGTTTGAATTATCAAGATCAGGCGTGGCGAATAGGTATCGAGGTGCCGCTGGACCAGGTTATTTCCGGTCAGGTTCAGCAGGTTGTGGAATTGGAGAATCTGGCATTGGCCACATCTGGTGATTACCGAAACTACTTTGTTCACGAAGGCGTTCGTTACTCCCATATTATCGATCCCCGAACTGGCTATCCCGTTCCCCAACAAGTTGCTTCGGTGACCGTGCTGCAGGAGACAACTCTTTGGGCAGATGGCTGGGCGACAGCCATGTTGGCCCTCGGAGCGGAAAAAGGCATGGCGCTTGCCGAGCGGATGGATATCCCTGCCTACTTTGTTTTGCGCAACGAGCAAGGGTTCGAAGTGCAGACTAGCTCCAGCTGGGATTTTTGAAGCGTTCTACGGCAATTTTGGCTTAATCAAGTTAGGTAAAAATGCGCAGGCGCTTAATAAAATTTAACGCCTTATAACAGTAGTGTGAGAGCTGCATAACGTATCATTTTCGCACCTGTAGTTCTTGGTTGTTCCAGCCCCCATGAAAAAAAATCTTTCCACTATTGTTTTTATTGCTGTTCTTGCCGGTATTGCCGCCGGAGCTTGGTCTTATTTCAATGCTCAGGATGAGCAATCAGCCGGTTTTTCACGTGGTGCTGCCCAAGCGCTGGTATCTCTTGAGGAGGTAGTTTCCGAAGTCGTGATCGATAGTGTCGAGGCTGTGGGAACCTTGACCGCTAATGAATCGGTCACCATTACATCCAAGGTCAGTGATATTGTCAGTGCTGTGCACTTTGAAGACGGCGATCTGGTGGAAGCGGGCGAAATCCTGATAGAGCTCACCAATAAGGAGCAATCCGCTTTGTTGGCCGAGGCTCAGGCAAATCTGACAGATACCAAATTGCAGCTGGAACGACTGGAAACTTTGGGGGCCAATGTGGCATCGGCTTCACAAATTGATGAAGCGCGCGCCCGCTATGATGCCAACCAAGCCAAGCTGGACGCCATAATTTCTCAAATGCAGGATCGCCTCATTCGGGCACCTTTCTCGGGCATGCTCGGGTTTCGCGAAATAAGCACCGGCTCTCTGGTTACACCCAATACTCAGATTACGACTCTGGACGATATCGACACTCTGAAACTGGATTTCAGTATTCCGGAGACTGCGTTTGGGGCCGTGCGTGTGGGTAACCGGGTTGAAGCTCTGAGTGCTGCGTATCCGGGTACGCGGTTTGTTGGTGAAGTGTCTTCTGTTGGTTCGCGAATTGATCCGGTTACTCGAACCGTTCAGGTCAGGGCGATTTTGTCGAACGAAGACCGTCTATTGCGCCCCGGCATGTTGATGACCTTGAATCTTATTGCCTCCGAGCGACAAGCGCTGACTATTCCCGAGGCATCTCTCCTGCAAAAAGGGGATCGCTCTCTTGTTTATGTAGTGGGGTCCGATATGAAAGCATCTGAACGCGATGTTGTGGTGGAAAAAAGATTGCGAGGCCGAGTGGTAATTTCTTCCGGCCTAGAGGTCGGCGAGCGGCTTGTGGTAGACGGTATTATGGGCGTGCGTGACGGAATAGCAGTACGAGTAGTCGGGGAGACGCAATAAGATGTGGCTCTCGGATACTTCGGTCAAGCGGCCGGTTTTCGCTTCGGTCATCAGTATGTTGCTGGTGGGCTTCGGTGTGCTGTCCTACCAATCTCTGCAAGTACGTGAATACCCCGATATTCAGTCACCAACGCTTTCGATAACCGCAACCTATCCCGGCGCTTCAGCTGCGGTGGTTGAAACCCAGGTCACCCAGATTCTTGAAGATGCCATCAGCGGTATCGAGGGTATCGAGAGCTTGCGCTCTACCAGCTCGGATGGCAGGTCTTCCATCAACATAAGTTTTGACCTGGACCGAAATATTGATGAAGCCGCCAATGATGTTCGTGATCGGGTATCGCGCACAGAAAGACGATTGCCCGAAGAGTTGGATGCCGTCACCATTGCCAAGCAGGATTCTGATGCAACGCCTGTAGTTTTCCTGACGGTTAGTAGCGAAAGCTTGGAGCCCATAGAGCTGCGCGATCTGGTTGAACGCTTTGTAGTTGACCAGTATTCGGTATTGCCGGGCGTGTCTCAGGTTTCGGTTAACGGCGCTGGCCGGCCCTCGGTACGTATCTGGTTGGATCGTCTCGAAATGGCAGCACGAGAGCTGACGGTTACCGATATCGAGAGCGCTCTGCGGCGTGAAAATCTGGAGTTGCCAGCCGGCCGGGTTGACTCGGTAGACCGGGAATTTCCGGTCAGGGTTTCCCGTGGCTACAGTACTCCTGAAGATTTCCAACAGCTTGTTATCAAGCAGGGCGATGACGGCCATCTGATTCGACTTTCCGAAGTAGCCCAGATAGAGCTTGGACCGGAAGACCTGCGCAACGCCTTTTTGGCCAATGGCCGAACAACTGTGGCTTTGGGCATAGTTAAACAATCCACTGCCAATACGGTGGATGTGCTGCGCGAGATCAATGAAACCACTGAAAGCCTGCAAGGCAATCTGCCCGGCGGCATGGTTATCACCAAAACCTCAGACGCTTCGGTATTTATTAATTCGGCAATCAACAGCGTCTATTCGACCATCCTGATCACGACTTTGCTGGTTGGTCTGGTGATTTATCTGTTCCTCGGCTCACTGCGCGCCATGATTATTCCCATGGTTACTGTGCCGGTTTGCCTTATAGCTTCCTTCATTGCGCTCAATGCTTTGGGTTATTCGATCAACCTGATTACCCTTTTGGCCCTGGTGCTTTCTATCGGGCTGGTGGTGGATGACTCCATCGTGGTGCTGGAAAACGTGCATCGTCGAATCGAAAAAGGGGAGCCTCCCTTATTGGCGGCCTACAAAGGCACGCGCCAGGTAGGTTTTGCTGTTATTGCAACTACAGCGGTGGTGGTGGCGGTATTCACCCCCATTATGTTTTTGACCGATAACATCGGCCTGATTTTTTCCGAATTGGCGGTCGCAGTTTGCGCTGCGGTAATTTTTTCCAGTGTTTTGGCCCTGTCACTGGCGCCGATGCTCTGCTCCAAATTGCTCAAACCCGCCGGACACAATGAAACCCGATTAAGTCGGGCCATGGATCGTGGATTTGGATGGTTGGCAGATAAATACGAAGGGGCGCTCACCAAGGTTTTGAATAAATCATGGCTGGCAGCACCCATTATTCTCTTCGTCTTCTTCATGGTGTATCTGCTGTTCGTCAATTTGCCAGCCGAATACGTTCCCCAGGAAGATCAACGCATTTTTATTGCCAATGTGACCTCTCCTGAGGGTACAAGTTACAATCGTATGGTCAGCCGTTTGCCGGAGTTGGAAGCGCCGATTCAGCCCTACCTTGAGTCTGGCGATGTGCAAACCTATTTGCAGAGAGTGCCTTCTTTCTTTAACCGCACCAGTAATGGTGCAGCAGTGGTTGTCAGCCTGGCACC
>JBFHKI010000121.1:0-6233 GCA_041595415.1 Pseudomonadales bacterium
CTATCTGATCGGTAAATTCGATTGATTCCTCATCACCATAGCTCATACCCAACATGGTCATAGTGGAACCCAGTCCCAGAAAGCCCATACCATGACGGCGTTTGTATTCAATTTCGTGGCGCTGTTTATCCAAGGGCAAGCCGTTGATTTCTACCACGTTGTCCAGCATACGAGTGAACACAGAAACCACTTCGCGATACTTATCCCAGTCAAAACGGGCTTTGTCGGTAAAGGGGTCAATCACCAGCTTGGTCAGGTTAACCGAGCCCAGCAAGCAACTGCCGTAAGGTGGCAATGGCTGCTCACCACAAGGATTGGTGGCACGAATATTCTCAGTCCACCAGTTGTTGTTCATCTCGTTGACCTTGTCGATCAGGATAAATCCCGGTTCGGCAAAATCGTAAGTGGAAGACATGATTACATCCCACAGCCGTTGTGCACGGATAGTGTTGTAGATACGGCAGGCAACCAGACCTTCATCATTGGTAATGTAGTCTTTGCTCGACGGGAATGAGCGCCACACCACCTGGGTCGGATCCTGTAAATCCAGGCCGGCCTCTTCTGCTTCTTTTTCGGAAACCGGAAAACTCAAAGGCCAATCGCCATCGGCCTTGACCGCTTCGATAAACTCTTTGGTGATCAGCAGAGACAGGTTGAACTGACGCAGGCGCCCGTCTTCGCGTTTGGCGCGGATAAAATCCATCACATCCGGATGATTGATATCAAAGGTCGCCATTTGCGCGCCTCTGCGACCACCCGCCGATGAAACGGTAAAACACATCTTGTCGTAGATATCCATAAAGGACAGCGGACCCGAGGTATGGGCGCCGGCACCTGAAACATAGGCACCCTTAGGACGCAGAGTAGAAAACTCATAGCCGATACCACAGCCGGCTTTCAGCGTCATACCCGCTTCGTAATTTTTGTCGAGAATTTCGTGCATCGAATCGGCAATGGTGCCCGACACGGTGCAATTGATAGTGGAGGTTGCCGGTTTGTATTCCTGCGCACCCGCATTGGAAATAATACGTCCAGCAGGCAATGCACCATTTTGCAACGCCCACAAAAATCTTTCATACCACTGTTTTTGCTTGGCTTTACTTTCTTCCACTTCCGAAAGCGCCGTAGCAACACGTTTGAATGTATCGGCTATATCACGGTCAACCGGTTCACCAGTTCGATCCTTGAGGCGATATTTTTTGTCCCAGATATCCAGTGATGTAGATTGCATCTCTATCTCCGGACCCTGCTTGATTACCTTGGCTACTTCTACCATTTTTCCCTCGTCCACGGCACCTGAATGAGGTATCTATATTGATTCAACTTCCTCAGGCACACAAGCAAAAAACACCATATGTAGATAAAATATTTCAATTACACACTATATCTTGTGTTAGTCGTTATTTTTCCACACTGGGGGTAACGCAAAGCCAGAACCGGCGCGGCTTTGTTTTTTTGTGCACAACTTATACATAAAGGAAGCACAGCTTTCCCGTCAAACCGGACATAGTTATTTTTAATTAGCGAGAAAATCCTATGCCTGAAAGGCAAGCTTAATAAGTTTTAAAAGTTACTGGTTAAGCAGATGAAAACTAGACAGCTAGGCCTACGGACGTGATACTGCACCCTTAAATCAAAACCACAATATCTAGCGCCAAAGAGCAGCATCCAAGATAACCGAGCTTACGGAGAAAAGTCAGTTATGCCGGCAAAAAAAACACCTAGCACCCAACAAATGAGCCTCTTTACCTCTGTTGAGGAAAGCGTGCGCGATTTTCGCGTTGGGTCTGGTAAACGCCCCTACCAATGGCAGGGAAAAATTCAGGGTTTGCTTTCCGAGAAAGCTCTACAAAAAGAGCTGGGCATCCTGAAAAATCTTTCTGTAGATGACTATATTGCCCGGGTGCTGGAACCCGCGGAATCGAACACTATGGTCAGCGCGCGCAGCGTGGCACGCATGATCAATGGTAAAACCTATAATGAAGTGGATATGGGCCCGCTCTATGCCGTAGAGATAGCCATCACCCATTCAACTGGCAACCGCCGCATCGGTTTGATCGCACAAAACCGCAGTGTCTCTAACGGCGTCTGGAAACCCGAACACCATCTAGAAGCCGCTCGTCTGGTACGTATTTTCAACCGCCGAAATATTCCCATTGTTACCTTTATGGACACACCGGGAGCCGATGCAGGAGCCGAAGCTAATGAACATAACCAGGCCCATTCCATATCGCGCCTGATCGCCGAAATGACCAATACCCACGTACCCACTTTGGGTATTGTTTACGGTTTGGGTTATTCCGGGGGAGCTATCCCGCTGGCGGCGACCAATATTCTTCTGTCGGTTCGCACTGGTGTGTTCAACACCATTCAGCCCAAAGGTTTGGCCAGTATCGCCAGACAGTACAACCTGTCCTGGCAGGAAAGTGCCCGCTACGTTGGCATAAGCCCTGCTGAACTGGCCAGTCGTGGTGTACTCGACGGTGTAATCGACTGGGCACCTGTGGATTCGGGCCTGGGTATCGAACCTCTGGTGGATGCTATTGTCAGCGGCATCGATGCTATTGACGATACTTGCGTGCAAATGGTCGGCGACCAGCCGGCCATCTTTGAAGACTATAAAAACCAGGTTGAGCGTTTTATCAATCCGGATGAAAACTTTACCAAGTTACAGAAAGTAGCCGATTTTTACGTTGAGGATTACCCAACCGAGTATCCCAATGTATTTGCGCACGCCTGTCGGCACCAGCGTTATATCAATATGCGCACCCGGATCACCTCATCGACAACCGATGCATACGGGCGACTGGCTGAGGAAGAAATTCCCAAGGGCGATCTGGATGATCGTATTCAAAAGGCCCGCGAGGATGGCTTTAACCGCTGGTATAAAGATCCGGAAAAACTGGTTTATCAGGACGACTTACTCAAGGCCTGGAAATCCTTCAAGGAAAAACGCAACGAACTCTCGTCTGAAAGAGGCCGTTTCACCACCCTATTACTGGGCGACCCACAGAAGAATTTTGAGTATGCCCGACAGAAACTCTGTTTCCGTACCACACTCTATCTTTACAACCGCTGGAAAGCAGACTCCGAGTACAACTTCGTCAAGCTGGCCAAGATGGTGGAGGACTCCGAGGGGGGCAATTCGGCCATCTATGATAAATCCGAAACCGAACTGACCATTTCGGAAATTATTTTTAACAGCGACCTGAAAGCCTATTTTCTGTCGCAGTTTGAAAACATTCTGATTTTTGACGCCATCTACAACAGTATTATCGACAACTTTGGTGATATCGCCGCTGAAACCCGTGAATTTCATACCCTCAGTGCCGAATCACTGAAACATATTCTCGACAGCTCTATTGAAAACGCTACGGCAAAAACCGCCAACTTCGGTCGCAACGGATCCGATAAAGAGAGCCGATTCGCCACCTGGCTGAACAGTTTTGTCGCCTACCGACGCCGGGGCGAGTTCCTGAAAGAAGTGGAAGAGTGGAAGCGTATTATCTTCCCCCGTCTGTCCGACTCACTGTTGGTGCTTATTACCTTTTTCTTCGAATCTCTGGTGCCCGAATACCTGAACTCACAACTGCAAGGTAAAAGCTATTCAGGCGAAATTAACCCGGTACGTATCGGTAAACGCAAAGACTTCTGGAACCAGTTGAATATCGCTTATCGCGACCTGCTGGTTCAGAAAACTCTGGACACCCTGAAACGTAAAAAACTGGTTACCGCCGAGGCTTTCAAAACCAAATTCTTCAGCAAGTTTGAAGAGACCGACGCCGACCTGATGACCTCAAATCCGGTCTCCTTCCCCGGCTTCCGTATCTCCATTGAAAAAGCCCTGAATAACAAAATCACCCCCTGTGGTGTAATTACCGGTATTGGCAATCTCAATATTGAAGGTTCGCCCAGAGTTGGAGTGGTTATTTCCAACGTCTCCTTCCAGGCCGGCGCTTTTGATATGGCCAGTGCCGAGAAGATGTGTAATCTGATGGTGAGCTGTGCCGAACAGAATTTGCCCTTAGTCTGTTTTGTCTCTTCCGGTGGTATGCAGACCAAGGAAGGGGCCAATGCCCTGTTCTCTATGGCGATTGTCAACGACCGTATAACCCGCTTTGTATGCGAAACGGGTCTGCCAGTAGTGGTATTCGGCTTTGGTGACTGTACCGGTGGTTCACAAGCCAGCTTTGTCACCCACCCTCTGGTGCGCACCTACTACTTGAGTGGCACAGATATGCCTTTTGCCGGTCGCGTGGTTGTGCCCTCCTTCCTGCCCTCCATGTGCACTGTTTCCAACTATCTGGTGAAACACAAAGGCGCAATGCACGGCTTGGTCAAACATCCTTTTGCCGAAGACCTTGACGAGCAACTACGCAAAATCGATCCTGAGATTGTTATTCCAAAAGAGTCGGTTGAAGATGTGCTTGCCCACAACCTTGCCGGACATGTCGAAACCCAGGACATCATTGATGTACAACTTCCGGCTCAGGCTCGCGACCAGATGCGGCCTATTAATAACGTTCTGATTCACGCCCGAGGCTGCACCGCAGCAAAACTTATTCGTGTTGCCAAGAAACTGAACAAAAAAGTTATTCTGGTTCAGTCCGACCCGGATATGGATTCAGCCCCGGCCAGCATGCTCGACGAGAATGATGAATTGGTTTGTCTGGGCGGTCAGACTCCGGACGAAAGTTACCTCAATGCACATTCGGTATTGGCCATCGCCTCCCGCCAAAATGCTGACGCCCTTCATCCGGGAATTGGCTTCCTGTCGGAAAATGCCGGCTTTGCCCGCCTGTGTCGTTCACGCAATCTGAACTTCCTCGGCCCCAAAGCTCAAAGCATGGATCAGATGGGCAACAAGTCCACCGCCATCCACACGGCCATGGCAAATGATGTGCCCGTTGTACCAGGCAGCCACGGTATTCTGGCAACCGCCAATGCCGCTGCTACAGTGGCTGAAGAGATTGGCTACCCCGTACTGCTAAAAGCAGTACATGGTGGTGGCGGTAAAGGTATCCAGGTCGTACGGGATCCCTCCGAAATCAAAACCGCTTTTAATCGCGTTTTCGCCGAAGCAAAATCTGCCTTTGGTAACGGTGACCTGTACCTCGAAAAATTTGTCGAGTCGATGCGTCATATCGAAGTGCAGATATTGCGTGACAGCCACGGCAATACTCAAATTCTGGGCCTGCGCGACTGCACGGTGCAGCGTAATAACCAGAAGGTTCTTGAAGAATCCGGCTCTACCATGCTAACCGCAGCGCTGGAGAAAAAGGCCTACGCCAGCGCTCGAAAACTGGCCGACGCCGTCGACTATATCGGTGCCGGAACCGTAGAATTCATTTACGACCTGACAAACAAAACCATCTACTTCATGGAGATGAACACCCGCCTTCAGGTTGAACATCCTGTGACCGAGTGGACCTCCTGTATCCAGATTGTTGAACAACAGTTCAATATCGCCGAAGGCGGATCCATCAAGGATCTGAAAATCGAGAACAAAGGTTTTGCTATCGAGGCCAGAATTACCGCCGAAAAAGCCAAGCTGAATGACCAGGGAGAATTCGACTTTATCCCGACTCCCGGTTTGGTCACCGAGTGCCGTTTCCCGGAACGAGAGGATCTGGAAGTTATTTCCGCTGTAGATGAAGGCAAAACTATCTCGCCTTTCTATGACAGCATGATTGCCCAACTTATCGTGCACGGCAAAGACCGCAAAGATGCGATTGCCAAACTTCTTGAGGTGCTCGACGATGTCAGCATAAAAGGGGTCTGCACCAACATTCCGCTACTCAAACGGATTCTGGTGGACGAAACCTTTGTTAAGGGCAACTACGACACGGGTTATCTGCCGGCTTTCCTGAAAAGTCTGGATAGCGAAGAACTGGTTATAGAAATGGCCTATACCGGTGTCGACGCCAGCACAACCAATATCGATTCGCTCCGAATCGAAGGGACAGACGAACTGAAGGTATTGGCACCCATGACGGGGATCTATTACTCGACGCCCTCACCAAACGACCCGGAGTACGTGGAAGTTGGCAGCAAGGTGAATATTTCCAGCACCATCTGTCAAATTGAAGCCATGAAACTGTTTTCGCAAATTTCACTTTCCAGCGTCACCGGCGCGGGCGAAATTTTCGAGGCCGAGAAAAATTACGAAGTGGTACGTTTGAATCAGGCCAATGGCGCCCAGGTAAACGCCGGCGACCTGCTCTTTGTAGTGC
>JBFHKI010000122.1:0-6203 GCA_041595415.1 Pseudomonadales bacterium
GAATGCTCGGCGCCTCTCCCTGGTATATCTTTTTGTTGATCCAGATCGAGGCAATACTCATCACCCTGTCTGCATCTGTAGTCGCTGCCATTATGCTGTTTGTTGGCCTGATACTCACTACCGACCAAATTGCCGCACGATATGGCCTGCATATAGAAATTAACTTTCTCTCTGAGACCAACCTCTACATGCTTGTCTTCGTAATGCTATCCAGTTTTGTCGTTTGTTTGATTCCTTCGATTAGCGCGTACCGCAGAGCTCTTTGAACCTGTGAGATCCTGCCCGAAAGTTTGGGCAGCTTATGCGTCGGGAATCTGTTGGATTTATACCTATCACTATCAGACCGACCTATTCAGGGCATACGCACATTGTAGTCGCCAACAGGGCCCGGTTCAGGGAACACAGACAGAGCAAATTCACCCTTTTTATCTGACTTTTATAAACCCTCAGAGAAAGTACGTAGCTAACTCGTGGTTTTTTATGGTTATTTGTGTAATCTTTCCTCTTCTGCCGCTACTATCCCGCATCCGAGCGATCAAGTTAACTAGCCCTCTGATTTATGATCATTTTAAACCGGCAGCTTTCCGTTGCCCCCATGATGGATCTCACCGATCGCCACTGTCGTTATTTTCTCCGACTGCTGAGCTCTCGCACTCTGCTCTATACCGAGATGGTGACTACTGGTGCGCTCCTGCACGGCGATATCGACCGCCACCTGCAATATAATGACGAAGAACACCCACTGGCCCTGCAACTGGGCGGCTCTGAATCCAAGGATCTGGCGACCTGTGCCAAAATCGGCGAAGACTACGGTTACGATGAGATAAATCTGAATTGCGGCTGTCCCAGCGACCGGGTTCAACGCGGTGCCTTTGGTGCCTGCCTGATGAAAGAACCCGAACTGGTTGCCGAAGCGGTGGCCGCCATGAAATCGGCGGTCAGTATTCCGGTAACTGTGAAAAGCCGAATTGGTGTGGATGATCAGGACGACTACCCATCGCTGGCAAACTTTACCGAAAAGCTGGTGCAAACCGGGGTGGATGCCTTGGTGGTACACGCCCGCAAAGCCTGGTTACAGGGCTTGAGCCCAAAACAGAATCGCGAGATACCCCCGCTGGACTACGAGCGGGTTTACCAGTTGAAAAAAGACTTCCCCGGTCTGGAAATTATTCTCAACGGTGGTGTGGATTCACTGGATCAGGCCGAAAAACACCTGCAACAGCTCGATGGCGTAATGATAGGCCGAAGCGCCTATTACAACCCCTGGCTATTGGCCGATGCAGATACCCGGCTATACGGCTGCAGCGAAAATCCACTGGAAAACGAATTTCATGCCATAGAAAGAATGTTGCCCTATATTCAGAGGCAACTGGACAAAGGGGTGCGCTTGCCAAATATGACACGCCACCTGCTCGGCCTGTTTCAGGGCCGCCCGGGAGCAAAAGCTTTTCGTCGCGTGATCAGTGAGGGAGCCCACAAGCCGGGTGCCGGTGTCGAGATTCTGGAGCAGGCGCTGGCGCAGATAAAACCCCAGCCCCAAGTCATGCCGGAACCGGAACTTATATAAAAACAACTTAAGTCTTTATGGAATAACCCGCTAAGATAGGCGCTATGGACAAACTCGATCAACTCAGACAATACACTCAGGTTGTGGCCGATACCGGCGACATTGAAGCCATCGCGCGCTTCAAACCGGTGGATGCAACCACCAATCCATCCCTGCTTTTAAAAGCCGCATCCCTCCCCCAGTATCGGGAGTTGATTGGCGCATCCGCCCAGTGGGTAAACTCACTGGAATTGCCCGATGCGGAAAAGCTCAGTCTGCTCACCGACCATTACGCCGTACAGATCGGCTGTGAGATTTTAAAGCTGGTACCGGGACGAGTCTCCACAGAAGTGGACGCCCGCCTTTCCTTTGACACCGAGGCGACGGTACAACGCGCCAAACGCCTTTTGGCTATGTACGAAGAAGCCGGCGTTGCCAAAGAACGCCTGCTTATCAAGATAGCCGCCACCTGGGAAGGCATCCGCGCCGCGGAGATACTTGAAGATCAAGGGATAAATTGCAATTTGACACTGCTGTTCAGCAGTGTGCAGGCCGTTGCAGCCGCTGAGGCTGGAGCATTTCTGATCTCGCCTTTTGTCGGCCGTATTCTCGACTGGTATAAAAAATCGGAAGGCGTTGAGGGTTACCCCGCCGAACAAGACCCCGGTGTATTGTCGGTACGTAACATCTACAACCTCTATAAGGATCGCGGCTTTAAAACCGTGGTAATGGGCGCCAGCTTTCGCAATGCCGGTGAGATCGAAGCCCTGGCCGGTTGTGACCGCCTGACCATAGGGCCGAATTTTTTACAGGAGTTATCCGAAGATCAGGGACAGCTGACAAGGGTATTGTCAGCCCAGACAGCTGCTGAATATGAAGACTGCCGAATTCAAGGCGAGGCCAGCTTCCGGCTACAACTGAATGAAAATGCCATGGCCACCGAGAAACTGGCCGAAGGAATACGTGCCTTTATCGCCGATCAGATCAGTCTGGAGAAATTACTGCTCGCGCAGATGGGCTAGTGGCTGTTTTCCGATTCCAGGCTCTTTACCAGATCGGAAAAAACCAGCATGTTTTTGTTGTTCAGGCCCATAAGGGTGCGGTGGGCTTCAAGCACCTTGTTGCGGGCTTCTTCAGCGGCTACTTCGGTACAAACCAGTTCGGTCTCCTGTCCGATATCCTCGGGAAGCTGTTCAGAAAATTCAAAAACCTCATCAATTCCCATGGATTCCAGCAAACGAATCATCGAGTCGTCTTCAACCAGGAGCACCGGCATCAACTTGCGGGTATCACGCAAATAAAGCGCCAGTTTTGCCAGTAAGCCCAAAGTAGTGCTGTCCACCGCCTTGGCCATACGCAGATCTACCACTACCGACACTACCTGTTCGGCTGAAAAAAGCTTCTGCAAATAGTTCGACAGCGCACCGCAAAAAGTTACCCGCACATCCCCGACAAAACGCAGGTAGTAGTTTCCCTCAGCCTCAGCGTAATAGATATGATTGTCAGGCTTCATGGTGACCCCGGGCAAACATGAAAACCGCTATGTCATCAGGCAGGTTATCCACATCTTTTATACCCAGTCGCGGCAATACCTTGTCGATATCGGCCGGACAGTTCTTTAATTTCTGCAGCATAAAGGCCTCCTGCTCGGCCAAGGTCTTCTGTGGCAGCTGCTCCAGCACACCATCAGAGAATGCAACCAATATGTATTTTTCCGGCATTTGCCTTTCGTACACTTCCCATTTGCCCCCGGGGAACAACCCGACAGCACGGCCCTTGCCCGGCAAAAACTCGGCCCCTTCCGGGGTAATAAGAATGGGCATAGGCATTTGCGCGCCAATGGAATAGCGCAATCTGTTGGTCTTGAGGTTAAAAGCACCGGCAAACATGGTCAGGTGTTTATCCAGCTCATTGTCCGCCATCACCTCGTTTATGCGCTCCATAAAGCCTTCCGGAGCGCGTCGCAACGATTCCAGATCGTAGCGCTGTACATGTCGGCGAACCAGACGTCGCATCAACTGACGAACCATTACCGTAACAAAAGCCGAAGAAGCCCCGTGGCCGGATACATCGAGCAGATAAAAGAGTTGGTATTCGTCCAGAGCCCGGGCGTAATTGACAAAGTCGCCACTCAAATAGAGCGAGGGACAAATCTTGCGGGCGCAGTAATAAGGGGGCGTGATAATCGGTGATGGCGGCAACAGGTTTTGCTGCATCTGGCGCCCGGCCTGCGCGTCGGACTCCAGCAAGTTCAAGCTCTTTTCCAGTTGATCGTTGGAACGAATCAACCGGCGCTGAATTCGCAGGTTTTTTGCCAAAAGATCACGGCGTTCAATGGCCCGACCAATAGCCAGCAGTATGGTTCTTTCGCTGAAGGGAATTGGCAGGCAATCGTGATTTTCCTTGTGGAAAGCCTTTAATACCGTTTTGGCCGACTGGTTGGTAAACAGCTGAATAAACTGGATCGTGTGCTTTTTGGGACAGGTTTTTTTTAGAATAGCCTCGATATCGTCACACCAGGATAGACGACACATAACCACGTCTGGCTTTTCACAGCTATCAAAGCTTATTACAGCTTTAACGCTGTCGCGCACCTCGACCTCAAAGAGGTTTTTGCGCAGGATACTCGCTGCACGAGAACGCACCTCGGGATCATCGTGAACGATCAGTATGCGTTGGTGGAACACTTGGCTAGCAGCGGTTAATCAAGGAAATCATCAGAACCTTCAGCCCCGAAGTCATCCGTTACCTGACCGTCCTTGATCAAATACTCGCGCCGTTGCAAATAGGCATCGCGAACAAAGGAATAAGGGTCTTTCTCCGGCAGTGCCTGATCCGCATCCATATACTTGGCCCGGATCGAAACAATATCAAGCACTCGAACAGCATTACGTGCGCCCTGATCTTCCAGATAGGATTGTGGCTGCAAGCGACTGTCGACAAAGATCGCAGGACCATCCCTGAGGGTCGTTGGCCCAATAAACGGAAGCATCAGATAGGGGCCGGAACCCACACCCCAGACCGCCATGGTTTGGCCAAAATCTTCAAATTCGTTTTTTTCCAAACCGAGATATTCAGCAACGTCTACAAGACCAACAATACCGAGTGTAGAGTTCACCACAAAGCGTGCACCGTTATTCGCAGCCGAATAACCTTTGCCCTGCGCCAGATTGTTCACTGCGCTACCAACTTCTTCAAGGTTATCAAACATGCGCTCTACGGCTCGCTCAGCCATATCTGGCATCACCCACTTATAGGCCCGGGCAACCGGCTTGAGTACATATTTGTCCGCCGTCACATTAAAGGCGTAGATATCGCGGTTGATACCTTCCAGTGGATCGAGATCCTCAGTTTGCTGAGCCTGAACCACCAAAGAAAAAAAACTGGCGCATAGAAGAGCAAACACAGTCGATGCTTTTTGCAGGGCTGTGTGAGAAAAATTCAAAGGATTTTCCGCTCGGTTTGATGGTCGGACTTCTGACCAAAGCCTAATTAAACTCAATATTCACCCCTCCGGGGTTTTCGTTCATGCGAAATTGATCGCGCATTCTAGCCACCCTGTATTGCTCAGACAAACACTTTTTGGGCTGCGCACCATCAAGTTTTATCCAGAACCATCCACGGACAACATTTTCGAGACATTCTCCTCATTTTAATCTTGGTCACGCAATTCTTTGCGAAGAATCTTGCCTACATTGGATTTTGGTAACTCTTTACGGAATATCACTTCGCGCGGCACCTTGTAAGCAGTTAACTCTTCCCGACAATAGCTGATTAATTCTTCAGCGGTCAGATCTTCCCGTGAGCTGACCACAAAGAGTTTCACAAACTCACCATTGTCACCCTTGCCGGCGACAACCGCGCACTCGACCACATCCGGATGCGCGATCACAACTTCTTCAACTTCGTTTGGATAAACGTTAAAACCCGAGACAATAATCATGTCTTTTTTACGGTCGACTATACTCAGACTGCCCTGCTCATCCATCACCGCAATATCTCCGGTATGCACCCAGCCTTCGGCATCAACTACCTCGGCAGTCGCATCGGGTTTACCCCAATAACCGAGCATGGCGTTTACCCCTTTGAAACACAGCTCTCCCGGCTCATCCAGGCCACAAGCCTTGCCCTGATCGTCCACCAGTCGCAATTCAGTGCTTGGAAATGCCACCCCCACAGTGCCCAACCGGGTATCGCCAGGGATATTCACACACAGAATCCCGGACGATTCCGTCAAGCCATACCCCTCACAGATATCTACACCCGTAGCCACCTTCCACCGCTCGGCGATCGATCGGGTCAAAGCCATCCCCCCCGAAAGACAGAGTTTCAAACGGGAGAAATCCATCGCGCAAAACTCCTCCTTGTTTAACAAGCCGTTGAACAGCGTGTTCAAACCGGCAAAACCATCAAAGGAGCAGGACTTCATCTCTTTGATAAAGGCATCCAGATCTCTGGGGTTAGTAATCAAAATAGATTCATGTCCTCGACTCATACTGTGGCAAAAACTGATATCAAAAGCGTAGATGTGGTACATGGGTAAGGGCATCATCATGCGCATCTTGCCCGCATCCCATTCAGCGTGATCGTAGACTTGGGACACCTGGTGCATATTGCCCATAAGGTTAGCGTGAGTAAGCATCACGCCCTTGGCATC
>JBFHKI010000123.1:0-6200 GCA_041595415.1 Pseudomonadales bacterium
ATGCCACTCTTTTTATTCAATACATATTTATGTAGGAGTATTTGTCAACATTATCCTATTATATGGCAGTGACAAAATAAGCGTCTATTTTAATTGTTCCATTTTCCACGCTATGCTATGTTAGCCGTTTCTTCTTTAATGCTTTGAATCCACCGTACAACTCGCCTGGTGAAGGAAGAAATGCACGATGTGTATCATGTAGTCCACCACTAGCCCGACGGCCATGATAAGCTCTGGCGATGATCGTAGAATTCGGTCGACAAACCATGCCGTTGAGGGTCGTTTGGGGTATCGGACGAATTTAAAGTCGAAGAGGGTAGCAGAAGTGGAAAGTGTATGGGGGAAAAGAAAAGCATAGGTTTGTATCTAGGATTAGATAGCTCGATCCCGAGTGTCACATTCAACATTAACGTCATCAGGCACACATGACCTTAGTGTGGGCAAAAGACGGCAAGCATCAAACGTTTTTGTGTAGGTCTCCATTTCATTATGTCTACCATGGTTCGTAACGTACCGATAACAGTGATACTGTTGACATCCAGACCCCAGTGATACACGAAGCCGAGCAAATCCACGTCATGCCATCAATTTTGATCGTAGCCATATCAGCCTGACGCGGAGAATTGCTTAACAATGTTCTGGGCGGAAGGGGTTCGGCCTGGATATCCCTGTCCAGATATATTCCCAATTGCACCAGCTTGAACTCTTCCTTGGCGTTATAGAGGGAATAGGCGCTTCCAGCTGCGCCCGCTCTCCCGGTGCGACCTATACGATGAATATGAACTTCGTTCTCTTGAGCAATATGATAATTGATAACCGCATCCACCGAATCGATATCCAGCCCGCGAGCAGCAACATCGGTGGCCACCAGTACTGCAATGCTGCGGTTGGCAAAACGGATCAGGGTTTGATCTCTCTCACGCTGATCCAGGTCGCCGTGTAATGCAGACACACTGAAACTCTTCTGTTTTAACTGCTCTGCCAGCTCCTGAGCCTCTCTTTTGGTATTACAGAAAACCAGACTGGAGGCAGGATTTTTGTCCAGCAGGAGCAAACAAACCGCCTCGAAACGATCTTGTTTGGTTTCGACACGATAAAAGTGCTGCTCAATACTGAGGTCATCGTGACCAGAGGCTAACTGCACCAGTTCGGGATTGTGCATAAACCGCTTGGCGATGGACCGTATCTCTGGCGGATAGGTAGCGCTAAAAAGCAAGGTCTGCCGCTTCGCGGGAATCCGGCCCACAATCTTTTCCAGGTCTTGCTGAAAACCCATTTCCAGCATTCGATCGGCCTCATCCAATACCAGACAACTGACTTTTTTCAAATCCAATCGCCCGCGCCCCAAGTGGTCTTCTATCCGCCCCGGTGTTCCCACCACTATATGGGCCCCGCTTTGTAATGAAGCAATTTGCGGCCCCATAGGCACACCGCCACAGAGAGTCAGAACCTTGATATTGGGGATTGTCCGAGCCAGTTTGCGGATCTGTCTGGCGACCTGATCGGCAAGTTCCCGGGTTGGGCAGAGCACCAGAGACTGTACCTGATACAAGTCCGGATTAAGTCGCGCCAAAAGCCCCAAGGCAAAGGCTGCTGTTTTCCCCGAACCGGTTTTCGCCTGACCAATTACATCCTGCCCATGCAGAATAAAAGGAAGTGTGCTGGCCTGAATGGGGGTCATGGCTTGATAGCCCAGAGATTCGATATTGCTGAGCAAGTCTGCCGAGAGCGGCAGGCTGGAAAATAATGATTGTGTCAAAGCTGGACCCGGTTTGAATGTGTGATGTAGTGGCTTGGTAGGCGGCAGTATAGGCTTTAAGAGCCAGGCCCGGTTAACCCATAAAAACAAGGCTGATGGAGCGCAGAGTCAAATAGAGCAAAATGCAGCTACAAAGCAAAAAGACCAGAGCCCAAAACCAGGCGATAACATATGTTATTTGCATCTTCAGGCGTCGGACAAAACCATAGCCAGGTTCAGGTTTTTGCGGAACTTCGCAGAAGTTGGCCGCTATCCCCAACAGACATATGGCCCAACCCAAAGCTACCATACAGGGCAAAAGGTACGTATCCAGCCGGGGATCTCCCGCCAGGATGATATAACTGAAGCCCCCTACAGCACAGACTGCCAGCCCCCATACCAGAAAGCGTGCGCTACTCGCCGTTCGTGCAATCCCCTGAATAAGACCAAGCAGGCTCATGGATTAAGCGCTCTAAATAAAACAAACCCCGCAACAGCGGGGTTTGTCAGCCAAGAGATGGAAAAAAACATGGGATTAGCTGACAGCCGCCAACTGGTAATATTGGTCGTCCACTTCACGGGTCCATCCAAACGGATCCTCAGCGCGTCGCTCCTGAATTCCCAATAATCCGTTACGCAGTTCAGCGGCCAGTTGATCGGACTGGGCCAACTCATAGGCCGTACCATCTGCCTCGGCGATCACACTGATGGGGCTGACAATTGCCGCCGTACCGCAAGCAAAGGCCTCAATACAACTCCCGGATTTAATATCAGCCAAAAGCTCTTCTATAGGCATGGTTCGTTCCACCACGTCATAGCCCAAGTGGCGGGCCAGCTGGATAACCGAATCGCGGGTGATACCCCTGAGGAATGAAGGGGTCAACCTTGGGGTGTGTAACTTGTCATCAATCAGGGCAAAAAAGTTCATACCGGATAATTCTTCAATATTCTTCATACTACCCGGATCCAGCCATAGAGACTGATGATAGCCCAAGCTCTGGGTACGCTGTGCAGACTGGGTTGCAGCGGCATAGTTACCGCCGGTTTTGGCTGCACCCGTGCCACCCAGAGCGGCGCGACATCCTTCGCGTTCTATAAGCACCTTCATCTCGCCCGCGTGATAGGCCTCTGAGGGGCTGGCGATAACTATAAAGGCATATTCCGTTGAAGGCCCCATACCCAGGGTTGCGGTAAGCCCAATCATAAAGGGTCGCAGATAAAGTGACTGTCCGCTGGAGGTAGGAATCAGACTTTCACTCAAGGCGGTAACTACACTGATACCTTCCATAAAGAGTTCAGAGGGAATTTCTGGCATACACATTCGTCGGGCAGAGAAATTTATCCGTTCATGATTATCCAGAGGACGGAAAAAGTTAGCCCGTGGCGCATCTATTTTATAGGCCTTGAGCCCCTCAAAGACTTCCTGTGCGTAGTGAAGCACCTTGGCCGCCGGATCTATTTCAATATTCTGATAGGGAATGGCACGCCCCTGTTGCCATGCACCATCTCGATAATCAACGCGATACATCACCGGAGATTTGACCTTGCCAAAACCCAATGAATCCGGTGCAGAAAAATCTGCCAGTGCCGCCGTTATTTTTGAATCGATGATGCATTTGCTCATTTTTGTTACTTCGCTACATTTAATAATCTTTACCAGCCTGTCTCGTTTCCAAGGCTTGGCAACAAAGGATTAATAATCCAAAAGGGCGGAAATTATAGGAGAGCCGTCGGCGAAATGCTCAAATTTTTCACTTCAGACAGACTCAGGTCAGAAAAGCATGGATTTTTTACACCGCGGTAAATTGCGTTTATGGTGCACCCGCATATAATCACCCCTTCATTTTACCCCCCTTTTTTAAGGAATCCCTGTGCAAATAACTGACCGATCTCCGGACGCCTTGAGAAGTCTGCAAGCTCAAGTCCAACAACGCTATCAAGCGCTTCAAGCCGAGGGCCTGAACCTGGATCTAACCCGGGGCAAACCGGCCGCCAACCAGTTGGATCTATCGGATCATCTCGACGGAATTCTCGATGGTGACTATTCTTCTGAAGACCCGGATGTTCGCAACTACGGCAGCATCTGGGGCATTCCCGAAGCCCGCCGTCTGGGCGCAGAAATTCTGGGCACCAAAGCGGAAGAAGTTTTGTGTGGTGGAAACGCCAGCCTGACCCTGATGTTTTTTGCCGTCCTTTACCATATGCAAAAAGGTTGCAGCGGACCTGAATCGGCCTGGTCAAAAAACCCCAAGGCAAAAATGATTTTCCCGGTTCCGGGCTACGATCGCCATTTCACTATCTGTGAAACATTGGGCCTGGACATGATTACCGTGCCTATGAATGAAGACGGCCCGGATATGGACGCCGTCGAAGAGCTGGTTCGCACCGACCCCGATGTTATCGGTTTGTGGGGCGTGCCCAAGTACTCCAATCCTACAGGCTGTATTTACTCGCAAGAAGTAGTAGATCGCATTGCGGCCCTGGGCAAAATTGCGCAACCCAACTTCAAAGTTTTTATGGACAACGCCTACGCCGTGCACGATCTGGTTGAACCGGCTCCCGAGTTGCCCAACATGATGGATGCCTGCAGAAAACAGGGCACCGAAGACAGCCTATGGTTGTTTGCCTCCACCTCCAAAATCACCTTTTCCGGTGGCGGCATCAGCTGGGTTGCCTCCAGTGCGGCTAACATGCAGGACTACGCCAAATATATCGTTGCCGCGGTAATAGGTTTTGATCGGGTTAACCAACTGCGCCATGTACGCATGCTTCCGAACATGGATGCCGTCATGGCCCATATGGCCAAACACCGGGATCTGATCAAACCCAAATTCGATATCGTGCTGGATATACTGGCTAAAGAACTGGATGAGGATTTTGGCAGCTGGAACGAACCTCTGGGCGGCTACTTCCTGTCCTTTGATTCACAACCTGGTCTGGCTACTGAAATTATTCGTCTGGCTGCTGAAGCCGGCGTCAAACTCACACCTGCTGGCTCGACCTTTCCGCGCAAACAGGATCCGGAAAACCGCAATATCCGCCTGGCACCAACCGCTCCACCTTTGGCGGAAATAGCCAAAGCTACAGAAGTCTTTGCCGTCTGCGTACAGCTGGCAACCCTGAACAGTCTGGTTAAAGGCGAGACAGCCTGAGAGAAATCACAGGCTATTGAATAATATCCGGGGCGAAATTATTCGCCCTTGGGTGTACCGGGATTGATGTTGTTTCCAACCGGATAGGGAAACTGGGCAACCTTGTCGTTGCTTTTGATATCCGAGACCTTAACCTGGCCTTCCTTGTCCACTTCGTCGATACGCACCAGTGAATGCATGGGTATATAAGAGCGCTTGACCCCGGTGAATTCGGTTTTCAGCTTTTCTTCAGCGGGATCGACAATCATCTGACTGCGCTCGCCAAAAACAAAATCCTCTACCTCAATAAACCCCATCAGATCGCTCTGATAGATTTGTCGGGCAAAAACTTCGTAAATTTGCCCCTGATTGTAAAAAACGACACGGTAGATAGGTTGCTTTGCCATATTCGCTGTATATCTCTTTAAATAATTCGCTGTTATTGAGTACATCCAAGTGTACACCGCCATTGTGGGGACACTTCCCCTCTTTTAAAGGTATTCCGTAATTTATCTTTCCCACCGGTAATTTCGACTTGTGTTTCAAACCGGGCATGGAGACAGCTATAATCCCGCGCCCGACCACAGGTCGCTCTTGCTGAACACAAAGCCTTGAAAAAGCTATTTATTCAAACTCATGGTTGCCAGATGAACGAATACGATTCGGATCGTATGCGTGACCTGCTGGGCGAGAGTCACGGCTTGATTCAGACGGATAATGCCGAGGAGGCTGATGTTCTGCTTCTTAACACCTGCTCGATTCGGGAAAAGGCGCAGGAAAAGGTTTTCCATCAACTGGGGCGTTGGCGCAACCTGAAAGAGAAAAACCCCGATCTGGTTATCGGCGTTGGTGGTTGTGTCGCCAGCCAGGAAGGCAGTGCTATTGCCGACCGCGCACCCTATGTAGACCTGATTTTTGGTCCACAGACCCTTCACCGCCTACCGGAATTACTGGCCCAGCGCAAAAATGACAGCAGCAAACCCGCTGTGGATATCAGCTTCCCGGAAGTGGAGAAGTTCGATCACCTACCCAAACCCCATGCCGACGGGGTGACAGCCTATTTATCGGTTATGGAAGGCTGCTCAAAATACTGCACCTTCTGCGTGGTGCCCTATACCCGCGGCGAAGAAGTCAGTCGTCCCGCAGCGGACATCCTGGCGGAAGTAGCTCACTTGGCAGGCCAAGGGGTTCGAGAAATCAACCTGCTGGGCCAGAACGTCAATGCCTATCGCGGCCCCATGTACGACGGCGGCATAGCTGACCTGGCAACACTCATTTATTACGTCGCCCTGATCGACGGCATCGACCGGATACGTTTCACAACGTCGCAC
>JBFHKI010000124.1:0-6181 GCA_041595415.1 Pseudomonadales bacterium
GAAGAAGTGGTTCGGGGCTGGGTGGCTAATTTGGCTGTGGATCCTCTGAGTAGTGATAACCGAGCCATAGAAGCGGTGCAAGCTGGCATATGTGATGTCGCTTTGGTGAACACCTATTACTTTGGTCGTATGCAGGCTGAAGATGCGGATATACCTGCAGCTATTTTCTGGCCCAACCAGAACAGCAGCGGAGTTCACGTAAATGTTTCCGGTGCAGGTTTGACCCGCTATGCCCCCAATCCGGAGGCGGCTCAACAACTTATAGAGTGGCTTTCGTCGCGCGAGGCGCAGGAAAAATTTGCCGGTTTGAATTTGGAATTTCCGGTTAATCCCGGTGTTGACTCGGTTGAGCTGGTTAAAAACTGGGGTGATTTCCGTGCTGACAACATCTCTGTTGAGATTTTCGGGCAGTTGCAGGCTGATGCTGTACGCCTGATGGACAGGGCGGGATATCGTTGATTTCCAGCCCGGCCGTGCGGCGCACGGGGTTGAAATTTTCGCTGGGTTCTCTGCCCTGGTTGTTACCGGGGCTGTTGATGGCACTGGTTGTTTTTGCGCCAATGTTTTATCTCTTCTCGAGCTGGGGGCAGATCGATCACCAGTTATGGCAGCATCTGCTGGACACTCAGCTCCTCAGATTAGTTAGCAATACCCTCCTGTTGGTGGTATCGGTGGCTTTGTGTACCACTCTGGTGGGCGTCTCTTTAGCTTGGCTAACAGCTCTTTGTGAGTTTCCCGGGCGGCGTTGGCTGGATTGGGCCCTGATGTTACCCCTTGCCATCCCCCCCTATGTTTTTGCCTTTGTGGTGCTGGGAATTTTTGACTTCGGCGGTGTGTTCCAGAATAGCTTGCGCATGCTTGTGCCGGGTTATATCGGTGGGGATGCCAGATCCCTGCCAATGTTGGTTTTGGTGATGACAGCGGTGCTGTATCCCTATGTATATCTACTGACGCGCAATATATTTTTGATGCAGGGGCGGGCTTCATTTGATGTGGCCCGTTCTCTGGGGGCGAGCCCTGTAGAGGCCGCCTGGAAGGTGACCCTGCCAATGGCGCGCCCCGGCATCGTGGCAGGAGTGTCTTTGGTGATGATGGAGACACTGGCGGATTTTGGTGCGGTATCAGTTTTTAACTTTGATACTTTTACAACGGCTATCTATAAATCCTGGATCAGCATGTTCAGCCTGGCGACCGCCTCGCAACTGGCGTCACTGTTGCTGCTTTTTGTGGTGTCGGTGATTTTGCTGGAAAGGAGTACCCGGAAGCGCGGGCGTGTTGAGCAAAAAAACGCCAGTTTGGATCGATTCGATCTGAAAGGCTCGACCTCTCTAGTCGCAACGGGGTGGTGTTGTTTGGTATTTATTCTGGCCTTTGTTTTGCCTCTGCTGCAGCTGCTTTATTGGGTACTCTCTATGGTCGATGCCAGGGGGATAGTTGCCGTGCTTTTTAATGAGGCTACCCGTCGACTTGTACAGAACACTTTTCTTCTGGCTCTGGTTTCTTCACTACTTATTGTCGCTGTAGTTTTTTTGCTGAATTTGGCGGCGCGGCAAAATCGTGCTGCCCCGTTCTTTTTGGAAATGTCCGGTCTGGGTTATGCGCTACCGGGCTCGGTTCTGGCCGTAGGTATCGTTGCCGTCTCCTCTCAATTGGATGGCTTGGTTATGCGGCCACAATCCGGCGGGTTTTTGGTGGGTGGCTTGCTGGGTTTATTCTTTGCCTATCTGATACGGTTTTTTCGGCCGGCCAACTCACCTATAGAATCGGCTATGCGACGTTTGCGGCCGCAACTGGGCGAGTCGGCCCAGTCGCTTGGGGCAGGTAAATTGAGAATTGCTGGGCGTATCTACCTGCCGATACTGACGCCGGGTATATTGGCGGCAATGTTGTTGGCCATGATAGATATTATGAAAGAAATGCCGGCTACTCTGATGTTGCGCCCCTTTGGCTGGGATACTCTGGCAACCCATATCTATAACCTCACATCTGAATCCGAGTGGCAACGAGCGGCCGTTCCGGCCTTAATATTGGTCGCGGTTAGTGCTGTACCGGTTATCATGTTGATTCGTCAGTCATTATCTGGAAAACGATGAAACCAGAGTTAGCCCGCGGGTTTTACTCCGCCGCTACCTATGTAAGTGTCCCCTTTGCTTTGGCTCGGCTTGGGCTGAAATCACGGCAGGCCAAAGGCTACCGTGAGCACATAGCTGAGCGTTTTGGTTTTGTTGCCAGCCCTGAAAGGGGAGTCAAGCATATTCATTTTCACGCCGTTTCTGTCGGTGAGACACTGGCAGCTGTGCCGGTTATCAAAAGCCTGCTAGAGGATCATCCAGACTGGAGTATTAGTCTTTCTGTTACTACACCGACCGGAAGAGAGCAGGCGGAAAAGCACTTGTCCGATCAGGTCTATATTTGTTACCTGCCCTTTGATACAGGTTCCGCCGTGCGGCGTTTTTTGCGAGCGGTTGTACCGGATTTGCTGGTTATGGTTGAGACTGAGCTCTGGCCCAACTTGATATACCAGTGTCGCAAACAAAACATATCCACCCTCTTGCTAAATGGGCGCATGTCGGAAAAGTCAGCGCGGAATTATTTAAAGCTGGCCAGTCTTACGCGGCAAATGATGTCCCGGATTGATCTGGTACTGGCCCAGTTTGACGAAGACGCCAGCAGGTTTGTTACCCTGGGTTGCAAACCGGATTCGGTGCTAACTTTGGGCAATCTGAAATTTGACGCAAAGCTGTCCGATGAACTGAGGCAGCGCGCTCCGCAACAGCGGGTAGACTGGCAGATGGCGGATCGCCCGATATGGATTGCCGCCAGTACACATCCTGGTGAAGAAGAGTCGATTCTCGAAGTTCATAAGAGGTTGTTGGATATTTTTCCGCAGCTATTGCTGATTCTGGTGCCGAGGCATCCCCAGCGCTGTCCGGAGGTAGAAAGCCTCGTGGCCGGACAGTCGCTGAGCTATCAGTTGCGCAGCGCCCTGCAAGAATCTGAAACCCTTCTCGAGCAGAGTCAGGTACTTATCCTCGATACGCTGGGAGAGTTGGCGTTGTTCTACGGCATGACGGACATCGCTTTTGTCGGAGGCTCCCTGGTCCGTCACGGAGGGCACAACCCTATCGAGCCAGCACTTTGGCAATTGCCGATATTAACGGGCACGCACTGCTATAACTTTTTGGAAATAACAGCGCAATTACTCCGGGCCGGTGCTTTGTGCCAGTGTGCGGATAATGAAGAGCTGTATCTGAAGCTTGTGCAATTGTTGTCAGACCCCGAATTGAGGCAGAGGATGGGGCGCGCTTCGCAGCCGGTAATAGCGGCGAATCAAGGGTCTCTTAAAAACCAGCAGTCGCAGATTGAGCAGCTGTTAGCGTCCCGGATCGAACCAGAACGCTAACAAGCAATATCAGGGTAGATAGAGGCTGCGTGGAGTTTCGTTGCTGGCATCCATCCAGCGATCCAGCTCTTGAAGGTCTTCTACACTGAGGGTTCCCGCTGTGCTTTTCAAGCTGAGCAGGGCTTCAATATAGTCGTACCGGGCATTCAGATAGTTGCGGCGGGCATTGTAGAGGGTTCTTTCTGCCAACAGCACGTCAACCAGATTTCGTGTGCCCACTTCGTATCCGGCGCGGGTGGCTTCCAGAGCGCTTTCCGAGGAACGAATAGCCTGCAAGCGAGCATTGACCTGGGAGATAAGGGTAAGAACTTGCAGGTGATTCACGCGAATAGTCTGCCGGATGTTCCGTTCTGTGTTGGCGAGCAGCTCTTCGGCTTCGGTCAAGTCATAGTTGGCCTGAACACGCTTCGCCCAGGTGCTGCCTCCGGTAAAGGTGATAATGGGAACTTCCAAGGTGACAACAAAAGAGCCGCCTTCGTCAAAATTCCCCGCCACTCTGTCGGCTGTGCGGACTCCGTCAAAACTACCGCCATAGCTGGCGCTGGCTTCTATGGTCGGGTAGTAACTGGTCAGACTATCGGCCTTGTTTATTTCTGCAGACTCAACCGAAATACGCGCCAACTCCAGTGTCTGACTGTTTTGCAGGGAGAGTTCTACCCAGTCATCCGCTGCAGCAGGGCTAGGTGATTCAACCGGAAAGTTGTCCAGCAAAGGTGCCACACTGGTGTGGCGGCGACCGGTCAAAATAGTCAGGGCTTCATATGTAATGGCGAGATTTCCCAGAGCATCGAGTTCGCTCGATACAACTTCATCATAGGAGGCCTGTGCTTCCAGAACGTCGGTGATTGGCACCAGGCCAACGTCAAATCGCTGCTGGGTTTGTTCCAGCTGAGATTCCAGAGCGGTTTTTTCCGAAATGACCGACTCCAGAGTATCTATAGCACGCAGTACGTCCAGATAAGCCGATACGGTATTGGTGATCAGGTCTTGTTCTTCCTGTTGCCAGTTCAGCAGTGCCGAGTCGACGCTCAGGTTGCCGCTGCGGTAGGTATACCAATCAGACATGTCGAAAAGTGTTTGAGAGATACTTGCCGCATAGTTGTTGGTCACGTCTCCCGATTCAGCGGTGGAAGAGTAGTCTGTTGGCCCCAGTGGGTCTGAGTAGCGAGATTCCGCTGACAGGCTAACGCTAGGCAATAGCGCCGCTCTGCCAATTACCCCATTTTGAAGGTCGGACTGCAGGGCAGCGTAAGCTGCACGGTATTCCGGATTGTTGGTTTTGGCCAGTTCGTAAATTTGCATCAGGGTTTCTGCCGAGGCAGAGAGAGAAAAGGATGCAAGTGAGGCAATGCTTATGTTTCGCACAGTGCGAAATAATGTTTTCATTTAGGGAGTCCGTATTCTCAAAGTGTTCTATAGCGCGCAGGAATGCTACCACAGGCGGCAATTTTTTCACCTGTTAAGAATGCTTAAAAGGCCCGGACTTTAGTAAAGCCTGTGCAGTTTTTGAAGGAGATGAGGTACGTGCGAGAAGTTTTTGGCAGTCAGGATGTAGTGATTCTTGACGAGCAAATCGTCTATCAAGGGTTTCACCGCATAAAAAAAGTGCGGTTAAAGCACAGGCTTTATTCCGGAGGTTGGAGCGAGCCTATAGATCGTGAGGTGAGTGATAAGGGTTCGGCGGCTTCAGTAGTGGTGTACGACCCGGATTTGGAGGCGGTCTGTCTGGTGGAGCAGTTCCGCATCGCTACCTATCGTCCGGGCAAGTCGGCCTGGGCAACGGAGGTGGTGGCGGGCATGATCGACCAGGAACACGAATCGGCAGAAGAGGTTGTTCGGCGGGAGCTGATGGAAGAAGCCGGGCTTAAAGCAGAATATTTGGAAAAAATTACCAGCTATTGGGTCAGTCCGGGGGGCTCATCAGCGAGGATGCATATTTTTGTGGCGCTGTGTGACTTGCATAAGGCTGGAGGTATTTATGGACTTGAAGAAGAACACGAGGATATTCTTGCACGGGTAGAGCCGCTAAAAACTGTGTACCAGTCCGCACTTGTCGATGAGTCTAGTAATGCTGCAACTCTTATAGGCCTACAATGGCTAACTTTAAATTGCGATCGCATGTACCATATTTGGCAAGAACGTAAAGGCAAGCAAGGAGAAATGTGACCTCTAGTATTGCAAGCCAAGAAAGACACTTACTTACCGACCTTCACGGTCAGTGTGAGCTTAATTATCTTCGCTTAGAACAAGTATTTCCGGATATGAGGGTGACTTTGAAAACCCTTATATGCGCGGGCGCCAACGATAAACTGCGAATGCAAATCGAGGTGCTGGAGCGTGCGCCCTATACTACCCTACTGTCGGTATGTGGTCGGGTTTCCGGTTTGCCATGGGCGGGTGAATTGCAAATGGATGTGCAGATGTATCACGATGCCAAAATGGCGGAAGTTTCCCGCTATAGCTCACAAAAGCTGGTTTTTATCCGCAACCGCTACCCTAATGCCCAGATGTTTCAACGACATGAAAAGTGGCATGCAAACCAGTTTTTAGGTGTTTGGCTGGATTACTTTATCCAGTCCGGACATGTCAGTTCTTAGGACAAGGTCAGGTATGACTAAACTAGTGCAGGTAACGGACCCCCATATTGGCGCCACGCCGGATTATCGTCTGGCCGGTGTTGACACGCGGCGCACTTTTTCTGAAGTGATGGACAGGGTCAGAGAGGAGCAGCCAGATGTACTCCTGATGACTGGTGACAATGCTGCTGATTATTCTGCC
>JBFHKI010000125.1:0-6134 GCA_041595415.1 Pseudomonadales bacterium
GAACTTACAACTTGGTGCCCAAGGCCGGACTCGAACCGGCACGTCCATAGGACACTACCCCCTCAAGATAGCGTGTCTACCAATTCCACCACTTGGGCATTATTCATTTTCAACTTTAACCTAAAATTCTGGCGCTGTAGGGATATCGTTTCCACCCGCTTCAGGTGTATCGGAAAACTCAAGGTTTTCAAGCGCGGGAGCCGCTTCAGGAACGGTGGTAGTTTCTACTGGTGCAAAGATATCCAAATCATCCTGAAAACCCAACGCTGCATCATTTCGGGCATTTAGCGCCAAAGCAAAGCTTGTAATAAAGAACAGGGTTGCCAGAACCGCCGTGGCCTTGGTGAAAAAGGACATGCCACCTGCGGCACCAAACATGGTATTGGAACTGCCACTGCCAAAAGAGGCGCCCATTTCGGCCCCTTTACCCTGCTGCAACAGAATCAAGGCAATCATTGCCGCCGCAATAAGAAAGTGTATATAAACCAGTATTGTTGCCATGCTCTATTTAGCCTTTTGTTTTATTAAAGCATCGGCACTTCGACAGATGCTTGAAAATTCATCAATATCAAGTGATGCACCGCCTATTAGCCCACCATCGATATCTTTTTGTTGGAACAGTTGTTCGGCATTTCCAGCCTTAACACTCCCCCCGTAAAGGAGAGGAATATCTGTTCCTGCTGCGCCAAGCGCACTTCTTAACCAGGAGTGCACTTCTTGTGCCTGTTCCGGTGAAGCAGTTTTTCCGGTACCTATAGCCCAAACCGGCTCATAGGCTACCCAAATGCTTGCCACTTCTTCTTTACTTAGCCCATCCAGGACAGGCTGTAACTGCTCGGCAAGAACATTAAAAGTTTTATCTTCTTGCCTTTGTTCTTCGGTCTCGCCGATACAGACAATCGGAGTTAGACCCATCTGTACAGCTTTGGCGGCCTTTTTGGCAACCTGTGCGGATGTTTCGCCAAAAAGTTGGCGTCTTTCCGAATGGCCTACAATCACCAGATTACAACCCTGTTCCTTCAGCAGCGTCGCCGAGGTTTCTCCGGTATAGGCTCCGGAATCAAACTCGGAAACATTTTGCGCGCCTACCCGTATCTGGCTTGAAGCGGAAAATGCTGATAACAAAGTGTCGGGGACACAGAGTGCAACCTTAACCTCATCCGCTAACGCAGACCCGATTTTTTGTATTTCCTGGCAAAAACCTTCGGCCAATGTCGCCGACCCGTTCATTTTCCAGTTGCCGACAACAAAAACAGAAGATACCAAGTTCAGGCCCTCGAAAAATGGGCGTGAATGTTAACGGAGTTAGTGCCTTGTCTCAAGCAAAATAAAGGCATTCCTCAAGCCTGTGCCACAGCTTCAACGACCTGGGCTACTTCATTGGCAAGAGCACTAACCAGATCGGCATCTTGTCCCTCTACCATCACACGAATTACCGGCTCGGTACCAGATGGTCGCAACAGAATGCGTCCTCGATCGGCGAGTTTTTCCTGAGCTGCCAGAACCGCTTTTTCCACTTCGTTGTGGGATTGCAGATTAGGCTTATTCTGGGTGTGAACATTAACCAGTACTTGAGGATACATTTCGATCTCCTCGAGTGCTTCGTCGAGCGTCATACCGAAATGCTTGCAGGCGGCCAGTGCTTGCAGTGCGGAAACCACACCATCACCTGTGGTAGTCCTGTCCGAGCAAATGATATGCCCCGAAGATTCACCGCCAAGGAAATAATTTTTTTCACGCATCATTTCCATGACGTACCGGTCACCAACCTGCGCGCGCCCGAAATCGATCCCAAGGTTGCGGAACTCTTTTTCAATAGCCAGATTTGTCATCAGGGTTCCAACAACGCCCTTGCATCCCGTTGTCGACTGTCGGAATTTGGCGATCAGGAACAGGAGTTTGTCACCGTCAACCAATTGGCCGTGACGATCCACCATAATCAGTCGGTCACCATCACCATCAAAAGCAATTCCCAGATCCGCACCCTCTTCAAAAACCGTCTCTTGCAGGCGTTGAGGAGAGGTAGAGCCCCGATCAAGGTTGATATTAAAACCGTCGGGATCGGTACCCAAGGTTATCACCTCAGCCCCCAATTCACGGAACACCTTGGGTGCTATGTGGTAGGTTGCCCCATGGGCGCAATCGATAACCATACGCATCGAAGAAAAATTCAGATTGCGCGGCACAGTACTCTTGCAGTATTCAATATATCGCCCAGCTGCATCGGATATACGAAAGGCTTTACCCAGCTTGTCAGAGCTCAGGGTTTGTACCTGTTGATCGAGATACTTCTCTATTTCCAGCTCCACATCGTCCGGCAGCTTGTAGCCTTCGGAACAGAAAAACTTGATGCCGTTATCCTGGTAGGGGTTATGGGAAGCGCTGATAACAATTCCCGCAGCCGCATTAAAAGTTCTGGTCAGATAAGCAATCGCCGGCGTCGGCATGGGGCCCATCAATCCAACTTCTGCGCCTGCGGCTATCAAGCCGGCCTGTAAAGCCGACTCAAACATATAACCAGACACTCTGGTATCTTTTCCGATCAACACACGGTTGCTATCGCTGGAAGCCATGAGCACCTGTCCCGCCGCCCAGCCGAGATGCATAATAAAATCGGCTGTAATTGGGTATTGCCCCACCTCACCCCGGATACCATCGGTTCCAAAATATTTTTTTGTCATTGTTTTTCTTGTGTTTGTTCAATTGCTGTCCAGACCTTAATCATATCGCAGGTCTCGTCGACATCGTGCACCCTGAGAATATTTGCACCATTCTGCAGGGCAATCTGGGCCATGGCCAAACTGCCAGCCAATCTCGATTCAATCGGCTTGGAAGTGATTTCACCGATCATTCCCTTACGGGAAATACCAACCAGTATTGGCAAGCCAAGCTTGGCAAATTGCTCCAGATTGGCCATAAGAGCCATATTGTGAGCATGACTTTTACCAAAGCCAAAACCGGGATCAACAGCAATATTTTGCCGTTTTATACCCGCGTTGAGACAGGCGTTCACTCGATCCGATAAAAATTCATATACCTCGGCTACTGGGTCGGCATAGCTTGGATTTTCCTGCATTGAGCTCGGCTCACCCTGCATATGCATCAAACAGACAGAAACCCCGCTTTCGGAGACAAATTCCACAGCACCCTCTTGGGCGAGGGCCCGCACATCGTTGATCAGATTTGCTCCGGACAAAACTGCTTCTCGCATCACCTCAACCTGACTGGTATCTACCGACAGGGCGCAGTCAAAACGCCGGGACAATGCTTCGACAACAGGAATAACCCGATCCATCTCCTCTTGCAGAGAAGGTCTAATCGCTCCCGGCCGGGTGGACTCGCCACCGATATCCAGAATATCGGCACCGGCTTTCAGCATTGCTTCGGCTTTGGTCAGAACTGAATCCAAATCAGTCTTGCCTGACACAAAAAGCGCACCACCATCCGAAAAAGAGTCCGGTGTAATATTCAGAATTGCCATCAAGAGGGGGCGATTACTGTCAAGTTGTTCAAAAAGGCTCATGCTATTCCAAAATAAAAATGCCCCACATCTCTGCAGGGCATCGAATAAACCACAATGAAACTAGCTCTCTTCAGCGGTTCCACCAATAGGCGGCTCTACATCGCCTGTGCCATTTTGAGCGACATCCTCATCGGGTTTGGAACCAGAGTGGTTGCCCCAATCTCTGGGAGGCCGGAGTTTGCGGCGATTCATCAGGTCATCTACCTGATCGCTGTCAATGGTTTCATACTCCATCAAGGCATCTTTCATGGCGTGCAAGATATCGATGTTATCTTCCAGTATTTTTTTTGCCTCTTTGTAGCTGCTATCAATAATACTGCGCACTTCCTGATCGATATCATTGGAAGACTGGGAGGAGTAATTCTTACCACCGGGCATACCGTTTTGAGAATCTTCATCACCGTAATGCAAAGGCCCCAGCTTGCTCGACAAGCCCCATTTGGTAACCATATTTCGTGCGAGCTGAGTGGCCCGTTCAATATCGTTCTGGGCTCCGGTAGTAACCCCTTCCTCGCCATTAATCAACTCTTCCGCAATACGTCCGCCGAACAGTGAACAGAGCTGACTGATAATTCCACGTCGAGTCAGGCTGTATTTGTCCTCTTCCGGCAGAAACTGGGTAACACCCAGAGCCCGACCACGGGGAATAATACTTACCTTGTGAATGGGGTCGTGCTCAGGCATGGACCAACCAACGATTGCATGCCCCGCTTCGTGATAAGCAGTATTGGCCTTCTCTTCTTCCGACATCACCATGCTGCGGCGTTCGGCGCCCATCATCAATTTATCCCGTGCCCGTTCAAAGTCCTCCATCACGACCATTCGACGATTGGCTCGGGCAGCTGTCAGAGCCGCCTCATTAGCCAGGTTTGCCAAGTCTGCGCCGGAGAAACCGGGAGTACCACGTGCCACTACGCTGGCGTTTACCGAGTCATCACAGGGAATTTTGCGCAGATGCACTTCGAGAATCTGTTCGCGGCCGCGAATATCCGGCAAACCAACGTAAACCTGCCGGTCAAAACGCCCAGGACGCAGGAGAGCCCGGTCAAGTACATCTGGTCGGTTGGTTGCAGCAATAACAATCACACCTTCATTGCCTTCAAAACCATCCATCTCAACCAACATCTGGTTGAGCGTCTGCTCGCGCTCATCATTACCGCCACCATAACCACCACCACGATGGCGACCAACGGCATCGATTTCGTCAATAAACACAATGCAGGGTGCATTTTTTTTGGCTTCGGCAAACATATCGCGCACACGGCTTGCGCCGACACCCACAAACATTTCCACAAAGTCCGAGCCGGAAATGGCAAAGAATGGCACCTTGGCTTCACCTGCAATAGCCTTGGCAAGCAGTGTTTTACCAGTACCGGGAGGACCAACCATCAACACGCCACGCGGAATTTTTCCACCCAAACGCTGGAAGCGCGCCGGATCCCGCAGGTAGTTCACCAGCTCTTCAACATCTTCCTTGGCTTCGTCTACACCAGCGACATCTGCAAAGGTCGTTTTGATCTGATTTTCATTTAACAGTCTGGCTTTACTTTTACCAAAAGCCATCGGGCCACCACGGCCACCACCGCCACCCTGCATCTGCCGCATGAAAAACATAAAGACGGCAATAATCAGCAATATCGGAAAGGAGGCAATCAATAGTTGCATAAGAAGTCCGGGCTGCTCCGGTTGCCGGCCTTCAACAATCACATTATTGTTCAGTAATGAGGCCATCAGACCATCATCGGGAATATCAGGTCGAACGGTTTGGAAGGCTTCGCCATTATCCAGAGTGCCGTAAATAACACCGCCTTCAAATACCACTGACGCCACATCACCATTACTTACCGCATCAGCAAAATCGGTATAGCTTAAATCACTACGCCCCGGAGTCTGATTCAGGTTCTGGAATACCGCCATCAACACGGCCGCTATTACCAGCCAGAGAATCAGATTTTTTACCATGTCATTGTTCATCGTTGTCGTTCCGAAAATCCATAGTGGATTTTAAATTTAGCCGCGAAAGCCTCTGCCCAATAAATAGGTCTCTCGCGAGCGAGATCGAGAGGCATCAGGTTTTACAGTATTGACCTTATCAAAGAGGCTGCGGCTATGCTTGACTAATTGATCAAAGCCTTCGCCGTGAAAAACTTTGGTGAGAAAATTCCCACCGGGGCGCAGGGTTTGTGTCGCAATATCCAGCGCCAGTTCTACCAGGTGCATGGAACGCGGTTGGTCAATATCCTTCATACCACTTAAGTTGGGGGCCATATCTGACATTACAAGATCAAGTGGTCGATCCGAAATCTCCTCAAGCAGTTTCTCAAATACATCCTGCTCAGAGAAGTCACCTTGAATAAAGGTAACCCCAGCTACACTGTCCATTGGCAAGATATCCGTTGCCAGGATAAAGCCCGACAAACCAACCCGTTGAGCCGCTACTTGCGTCCAGCCACCGGGAGCAGCACCCAAATCCATAACGCAACTCGCCGGTTTGAGTAGTCGATATTTATCATCGATCTCAACCAGCTTATAACTTGCACGCGAGCGATAGCCATCTTCAACAGACTTTTTGACATAGGGATCGGCAAAATGTTCTTGCAGCCAGCGCCCA